>CAZEJW010000056.1:0-25057 GCA_964512685.1 uncultured Leptospirales bacterium
TATTTTGTTCCTAAATACTTTGTAAAAAGATAGGATAATTCTTTTTTAGAAAATTATAGCTCGTATAACCTTTACCTGCACCTACTCTTTTACCCTCCAGTTCGTGAGTATAACCGATAAAGACTGTATCAGATTTTGCTGCAATGACAAGTGGAAATGAAATATAGGAATCAGTCATAAGAACCTTTGCTCCAATATCATCTTCTTTTGCCAGAGCCGGTATCAAATCAATTTCATTTTTCCTGTATTTTTCTAGTACTTCATGCCATGTGTTACTTTTTACAAAATCCATTTTTAAACCGGATTGCGTGCAGATGATTTTGATGTAATCTGCAATTATTCCTTTATAGACCGGATGGTCAGAAGTATAGGAAAGCGGCCGCCATTCAACTTCGCTAAATCGTAATCGTGGATTTGTTTTAAGCCATTTTCGTTCAGAATAAGAAAAATCAGCTGCATGGCTTTTTTCTGATAAAGAGAAAACTATAATTGAAGTTAAGAGGAATAAACTCAAAATAAGTGTTTTGTTTTTCATAAATTTCCAATAGTAAATAATCAAATCATTTAATATTACCATAATCATTTCAAGGTACAATAAAAATAAAACAAAAAGGGAAATGATTCATTTGAAATTTTTAATCTTACGGGGATTTGGGGTTTATTTTAAATATCCCATGGCAACAGGAAACCTTCTGCCGCTTCCAAACGCCTTGGATGTAATTTTGAGGCCTGAGGCAGACTGTTTTCTTTTATACTCATTCCTGTTTACGGTTTTCAGTATTTCATAAACAAGAGTCTTATTGTATCCGGCTGCGAGAATCTCACTTGCGGACATTCTTTTTTCGATATACATTTCAAGTACCTGGTCAAGAATATCATAAGGCGGAAGAAAATCTTCATCCTTCTGGTCATCCCTCAGTTCTGCAGAGGGTGGTTTTTTTATTATTTCTACAGGTATTATTTCATGATCACGGTTGATATATTCAGAAAGTCTATAAACAAGTGTCTTTGGTAAATCTGAAATCACAGCAAGCCCCCCAGACATGTCACCATAGAGAGTGCAGTAGCCCATTGCAAGCTCAGATTTATTTCCTGTAGAAAGAAGAATCGCGCCTGTTTTATTACTGAATGCCATAAGCAGGTTTCCCCGGATTCTTGCCTGTAGATTTTCCTCTGTAACATCAAAGGCAGCATTATGAAAAACAGGCTGAAGTTCATCAAGATAAGCCGTAAAGAGTTTTTCAATTGGGATAGTATCCAGTGTTATTCCGAGATTAAAGGCGAGTTGTCTTGAATCATCCACACTGCCCTTTGATGAGTAACGTGATGGCATAGTAATTCCATGCACATTTTCTGCACCAAGTGCTTCAACAGCAACAGCTGCTGTCAGGGCTGAATCTATACCACCGCTTAATCCTACAACAGCCTTTGAAAAACCACACTTTCCTATATAATCCCTGGTTCCAAGAACAAGCGCATCGAAAAGTTCTTCCAGCTCATTATCTTCAATCCTGTAAATTTCTGAAGAATCCGTATCTGCAATGATCAGGGATTCATGATAACCTGGCGAGGCTGCCAGTATTTCACCGCGCTGGTTGATATAAAGACTTCTGCCGTCAAAGACAAGGCTGTCATTTCCTCCGACAAGGTTTACATAAGCCATTGCTGTTTGGTACTTCCTGCATATCTCCTGGAACATCAAAATCTTGCCATGTGTCTTTCCCATTGAGAATGGAGATGCGGAAATATTTATTATCAGATCCACATTCTGACTTTCAAGCAATGCAAGGGGATTTCTCTCATACTGACCAGACTCAAGATAGACGGCTTTTTTATCAAAAGGGATATCATTCCAGATATCTTCACACACAGTCAGAAGAATTTTTATCCCCCTGTATTCAACAATTCTCTGTTCTTCGGAAGGTTTAAAATAACGGGCCTCATCAAATACATCATAAACCGGAAGAAGTGTCTTATGCTGAACATGCTGAATTTTTCCACCTGAGAGAAAAGCGGCAGAATTATAAAGGCAGCCGGTTTTTGACACATCTACAAATCCACAGACAATGGAAATATCTGATGAGAAAGATACTATTTCATTTAACGCACTTAGATTGAGTTGAATAAACTCATCATCATACAGCAGATCCATTGGGGGATATCCGGTAATCGCAAGCTCGGGGAAAATGATCATATCTGTTTCTTTTAACACAGCTTCTTTTATAAAAGATATGATTTTCCTTTTGTTGCCTTTGATATCTCCCACGAATGAATTCAACTGAGCAAAAGCTATTTTCATTTGCAATTGTCCCTGAGAAAACAGTCAATTGCAGAAGCAGCCTCTCTTCCCTCGTGAATGGCCCAGACAACCAGAGAAGCCCCACGTTTTGCATCACCTGCTGCAAAGATACCAGGCTTACTTGTCATGTAATTACTGTTTACATAAATATTACCCTTCTCATCCAGCTGAAGATCAAGATTTTTTACAAGTCCTTCCTGAACAATGTGTTCAAAGCCTGCTGCAATGAGCACAAGATCTGCTTCAATCTTAAATTCCGTACCAGGAATCTCATGCATTCTGAGAATACCGTCTTCATCCTCCTGCCACAGAACCCTGATCGCTTCAATATTTTTTACCCATCCGCTTTGACCGATAAATTTTTTGACAAGCACACTCCACATCCTCTCACAGCCCTCCTCGTGAGAACTGGATGTCTTGATTACTCTGGGCCAGAGTGGCCAGGGTTCTTCCTCTGATCTGTGCTGCGGAGGCTCCGGCATAATCTCGAGCTGTCGGATCTTCAAAGCACCCTGACGGTTTGCTGTTCCAACACAATCCGAACCTGTATCACCACCTCCAATAACGACAACATTTTTATTGAGAGACTTTATAAGATTCTCTTCTTTAATATTATCTCCCCTGACAATTTTATTAAGCTGTGAAAGATAATCCATGGCAGGATAAATCCCCAGCATCTCTCTTCCTTCTATTTCGAGATCCCTTGCTTTTCTGGCTCCGATGCAGATACAGACAGCATCGAAGGATGCATTAAGTTTGTAAACGGGGATGTCTTTTCCTATTTCAACACTGGTTATAAATGTAACCCCCTCGTTCTTCATTATATCAATTCTTCTGTCTATTATCTTTTTATCGAGCTTGAAATCAGGAATCCCAAAACGCAGGTAGCCTCCAACGCTGTCAGCTGATTCATAGACTGTTACCGTGTGCCCCGCCTTGTTCAAAGTATCTGCCGCAGCAAGCCCGGCAGGTCCACTGCCAATCACTGCAACTGATTTTCCGCTTCTTCCAGCTGGAGGTTTGGATTTCACATAACCTTCGGCAAACGCCTTTTCGATCACTGCGAGTTCATTTTGTCTTATGGTTACAGCTTCGTCATTGATTGTAAGAACACATGATGCTTCACAGGGTGCCGGGCATACTCTGCCTGTAAATTCAGGGAAATTATTTGTTTCCTGAAGAATGTCATATGCGCCTTTCCAGTCACCCTTGAAAAGCATATCCTGCCACTCCGGCATTATATTACCAACAGGGCATGCCCAGTGACAGAATGGCACTCCGCAGTCCATGCACCTGGAAGCCTGTTGCATTCTCATATCGTCAGGAAGTTGTTTCTCAACTTCACTGTAATCGTTAATTCTTTCTTCTACCGGTCTGTATCCTGATTCTTCTCTTCTGATATTCAAGAAACCTTTTGGATTACCCATTAGAAAGCCACCTCCAGCTGTTCTTCTTCTCTGATTCTCTTGAGTTTTTCGTCAATTTGCTCTATCTTTATTTCCTTAAGGGCCCGTTTGTATTCAAGAGGGATCACCTTTACGAATTTTGGCAGATATTCATACCAGTTATCAATGATGTTACGCGCTACAGTACTCCCTGTATGGAGAACATGCTTATGCAGATATTCAATGATGAAATCCTGATCATCATAATCTCTTACTGAAGAAAGCTCAACCATGCCCTGATTACAAAAATAGTCAAAATTTCTTTTTTCATCCAGAACATATGCGATTCCTCCACTCATACCTGCTGCAAAATTTCGTCCAACCTGTCCCAGTACAATCACTCTTCCGCCAGTCATATATTCTGCACAGTGATCGCCTGTTCCCTCAACAACAGCTACAGCACCGCTGTTTCTTACACAAAACCTTTCTCCGGCTATTCCCCTTACATAGACTTCTCCACCGGTTGCTCCATAGAGAACTGTGTTACCGATAATAATATTTTCTTCCGGCCTGAATCCTGAACCCTGAGGCGGAACAACAATTATTTTACCACCGGAAAGCCCTTTGCCTAGATAATCGTTAGCGTCACCCTCGAGCCTGAAAGTAATACCCGGCGCAAGAAATGATCCAAAACTTTGGCCTGCACTGCCTTTGAATGTGCATTGAATAGTATCTTCATGCAGACCGGCGTCTCCGTATCTCGATGATATTTCATAGGATAACATTGCACCAACGGTCCTGTCAGTATTTGACACAGGCATTTCAATATAACAGTTAAAATCCTTACCATTGACAAATGAAGGCCTTGCTCTCTCTATCAGTGTATGGTCGAGTATCTTTTCAGTTTTAAGAACCTGCTTCTGAACACAGTAACGGTATTTTCCTTCGGCCAGTCCGGGCATATACAATAGTGATGAGACATCAACTTTTCCTGCTTTCCAGTGGTCAATATCCCGTTGAATCAAAAGATCAGTATTTCCTATCAGATCATTGAAATTCGAAATTCCAAGGTCAGCCATAATTTCCCTTATTTCCCTTGCCATGAACCTGAAATAATTAATGAGATATTCGGGTTTTCCTTTGAATCTTTTACGAAGCTCAGGATCCTGAGTGGCAACTCCAACCGGGCATGTATTCTGATGACATTTCCTCATCATTACACAGCCGAGGACTATGAGAGCGGCTGTTCCAAAACCGAACTCCTCTGCTCCGAGAACAGCTGCCATTACTACATCCCTTCCTGTCTTGAGTTGTCCGTCAGTCTGAAGCACAACCCTGTCTCTCAGGTCATTCATTACAAGAGTCTGGTGCGTCTCAGAAAGTCCTATTTCCCATGGAAGACCCGCATGTTTAATAGAACTCTGCGGGCTGGCTCCTGTGCCTCCGTCATAGCCACTTATAAGAATTAGATCTGCGTGAGCTTTTGCAACACCGGCAGCAATTGTGCCCACACCTGATTCTGATACGAGTTTAACGCTTATTCTTGCTTTGGGATTTGCATGCCTTAGATCATATATCAGCTGAGCAAGATCCTCGATAGAATAGATATCATGATGAGGCGGAGGAGATATCAGGGTTACACCTCGGGTCGAATACCTGGTTTTTGCTATTATCTTATCGACCTTATGGCCCGGAAGCTGACCTCCTTCTCCTGGTTTAGCTCCCTGTGCTATCTTTATTTGTATTTCATCAGCATTGGCGAGATATGTACTTGTAACTCCAAAACGACCTGATGCGACCTGTTTTATAGCGCTTCTGGCAAGAGTACCATCAGACCTTGTGATAAACCTTTCAGGGTCTTCTCCTCCTTCACCTGAATTACTTTTTCCGCCAAGGCTGTTCATGGCGATCGCCATTGCCTCATGGGCTTCCCTGCTAAGAGATCCAAACGACATTGCTCCTGTTGTTAAGCGCTTTAGAATTTCCACTTCAGATTCTACCTGCCCGATTGGTATTGGCACCTGAGGTTTGAATTCAAACAGGCCTCTAATAACGTGTGGCCTCATATTCTGCGAGTTTACCAGGCTTGAGAATTCCTTATATTTCTCATAGTCATTAGACTTTGAAGCCCATTGGAGCATATAAATTGTTTCAGGATTCCATGCATGCTTTTCACCGCCTTTTCTGTACTGATACACTCCATCAGAATCGAGCAGAGACGCCCTTTCATCCCATGCTTTTGAATGCTGTATCAATACTTCCTTTTGGATTTCATCAACACCAAGGCCTTCTATTCTCGAAGGTGTTGATGTAAAATATCGGTTAACCGTGTCGGAGTTAAGACCAACCGCCTCAAAGATCTGAGATCCCCTGTAACTCCTAAGAGTTGATGTCCCCATCTTAGACATTACCTTGAGAAGACCTTTCTCGATTGCAGTTATAAAATTATCCTCTGCCTTTTCCTGTGTCATTTCCGAAGGCAGTTTACCTTTTTCAAGAAGATACTGCAGCGTGAGAAAAACTCCATAGGGATTCACCGCATCAGCACCATAACCAAAAAGCAAAGCAAAATGCATTACCTCCCGGGCTTCAGCCGTCTCTACGAGAAGGCCGATTTTGTTACGTCGACCATTACGTATTAAGTGATGATGAAGACCGGCACATGCCAGCAGAGAAGGAATCGGAGCATTATTCATGTCTGCATCACGATCAGAGAGAATTATAAAATTGATACCTTTGTCTATATCACAGTCAACAGTTTTGAAAAGCTCTTCAAGGGATTTTTCAAGATCTGTTTTTTCAGGATCGAAGACAATCGGATATTTTTTTGATTTAAAATCCTGATTTTCATTATAAAGAATTTTGTTAATGTCACTATTGGTAAATACCGGTCTCCTGTACTTGATCTTTCGACAATGAAGAGGAGATTCCTCGAGGAGATTTAGTCCGGGCCCCATATAACTCGTTAAACTCATTACAAGTTCTTCTCTTATGGGATCAATTGCAGGATTCGTTACCTGAGCAAAAACCTGTTTAAAGTAATTGAAAAGCCTTTGCGGACTGTCTGAAAAAACAGCAAGAGGAGTGTCTGTTCCCATAGAACTCGTTGGTTCCTGTCTCATCTTTGCCATGCTAAGAATATGTTTTTCAACATCTTCCCTGTTATAACCAAACTGAAGATGCATCCGGTGAATTTTTTCATGAGAAAAAGAATCCGTTTTATTATTTTTGACCGCTATATCAGAAAGCAATACTCTGTTTTCTTCCACCCAGTTTCTGTAAGGTTTTTTACCTGCAATAGCTTTCTTGATTTCTTCATCAGGGATGATTCTTCCTTCCTCTGTATCGACAAGAAGAAGCTTTCCAGGCATCAGTCTTCCCTTAAATTTAATTTTTTCAGGAGAAAAATTCTGTACCCCAACCTCCGATCCCATTACTATAAGATCGTCTTCGGTTACTATATATCTTGATGGCCTTAAACCATTACGGTCAAGAGTACCTCCAATATATCTTCCGTCAGTAAATACAACAGAAGCAGGCCCGTCCCAGGGTTCCATGAACGTTGAATGATACTGGTAAAAAAATTTCAGTTCATCTGATATCGGATTTTTATCATTCCATGATTCAGGGATGAGCATCATCAATGCATGAGGCAGGCTCCTTCCGGCTGAAACCAGAAGTTCAAGTGCATTGTCAAGAGAAGCAGAATCACTTTTGTCTGGTTCGATTACCGGAAGAATTTTTTTTATATCTTCTCCCAAAAGCATGGATTCGAAATCGCCTTCATTTGACTGCATTGAAAACCGGTTCCCTTTAATTGTGTTGATTTCTCCATTGTGCGCCAGCATACGAAATGGCTGCGCAAGATCCCAGGACGGAAAAGTATTGGTACTGAATCTTGAATGGACGAGAGCAATTGCACTCTTGAAGTCCGGATCTCTGAGATCTGAATAGTATTTCCTTACCTGTGCAGGAGTAAGCATCCCTTTGTACACAATTGTTTTTGATGATAGGGATGATATATAGAAATATGCCTTCCCGTTTATTTGAGATTCTCTGATTTTTTTCTCTATTGATTTTCTTATGACATAGAGTTTTCTTTCTAGTTCTTCTCCATTTGCTCCTTGACATTCAATAAAAATCTGCCTTATTACAGGTTCAGACTCGATGGCGATTTGCCCGATATCAGAATTGTCGACATTTAAGTTTCTCCATGCAATAATATTTGCATCTTCGTCAGCAGATACTGAAGCGATTAATTTCGTGCATTCTTCAATCGCTTTACTTTCTGCAGGAAAAAACACCATCCCGGTCCCATATTTGCCTTTCTCAGGAAGACGATCTATTTCTGATTTATAGAATGAATGTGGTATTTGCAGCATGATCCCGGAACCATCCCCCGTCTTGTTATCGGCTCCCTCTGCACCACGATGTTCCATACGTTCCAGAACTTCAAGACCTCTTGTTACAATTTCATGGGAAGCAGTCCCCTTTATGTGTGCGACAAATCCCACTCCACATGAATCATGCTCAAATGAACTGTTATACAATCCTCTGTTTTCCTGGTCTGCTTTCTCCATTATAATTCTCCTTTTTCTATATCTAATAACGTAAATTATTACACGGAATTTTTTTTAAAAAAATGTTTCCAGTATGTAAATTTTTCAATTTATTTTTATATACAGGCTGCAGTTGAAAAACAAGATATTTAAATCACTGTATCTCAGCAATTAAAAACTATCTCCTATTGTTACATCCTTGTAAAAATGCGATTACATTTTTGTATTATTATAATAATCAACTTGATAATATTAACAATACTTTTTATAAAAGAATACTGGATAACAAATCGCATAATAAGCAGTAGTATGTCTTGATGCTTTCAAACATCATGACTAATCTACTTATCTATTGAAGACAATGCAGATATTTGAATGTTAAATAAAGGATAAACTGTATGAAGGCTATAGTTAAAGAAAGTACCGGGCTTCCTGGTCTGGACAGAGTATTGAACAATCTGAATCTGGGTGACAATGTTGTCTGGCAGGTGGATTCGATAGATGATTACAGATTCTTTTCAAAACCATTTGCACGCCATGCTCTCGATTCCGGACGGCAACTGCATATTATGAGATTTGCAAATCACCCTCAGATAATAAATGACAGCAGGGCTGTTGTCCATGAACTCGATGCAAACACCGGCTTTGAAACATTTTCGAAGGATGTTTACAGGATTATTACTGAAGCCGGTGAAGAAGCATTTTACATTTTTGATTGTCTTTCTGACCTTTTGCCTGTATGGGCGACCGATCTGATGATTGGAAATTTTTTTGTTAATACATGCCCATACCTTTTTGAGCTCAATACAATAGCCTATTTTGCACTACTGAGAAATGATCATAATTTTAAAACGATTGCACGCATAAGAGAAACAACACAGCTTCTCATTGATGTTTACAATATAAATGGCAATCATTTTATTCATCCGATAAAAGTCGAAAACAGGTATTCACCAACGATGTTTTTCCCTCACAGAAGAATGGATGAATCTTTTATTCCAATTAACAGCACTGACGAGGCTACTGATTTCATCAACTTTCTTCAGAGAAAAGGAACAGAAAGTACCAAAAGAATCCTGGATTTCTGGGACAGAATATTTCTCGATGCTGAAAAAGTTATAAGTTCTGATGATCAAAACGGAAAAAAGCATGAAATGATTGATAAAATTAGCAGAATAATGATCTCAAAAGATGAGAAGATTCTTAGTCTTGTCCAAAAACAGTTCACTCTTCAGGATCTCATCAGCATAAAGGATCGGCTTACCGGAACAGGATTCATCGGCGGAAAGGCAACAGGGATGCTCCTGGCCAGAAAAATTTTGGGAAACGATAAATCGGAGAACTGGGATGATATTCTTGAATATCACGATTCATATTATATCGGGTCTGATGTATTTTATACCTTCATTGTTCAAAACGGATTGTGGAGATTGTACATGCAGCAGAAGGATGAAGATAATTATTTTGAGGCCGCAGGTATATTACGCGAAAAAATCCTTACAGGAAAATTTCCTGATGAACTGAAAGAGCAATTTCAGCAAATAATCGACTACTTCGGACAGGCTCCAATTATTGTAAGATCCAGCAGTCTTCTTGAAGACGGGTTTGGTAATGCTTTTGCAGGAAAATACGAAAGCCACTTTCTCGTAAACAGAGGGTCTCCGGCTGAAAGATATAAAAATTTTACAGAAGCTGTACGAAAAGTTTATGCAAGCACTATGAACGAAAACGCACTGGAGTACAGAAGGCAGCGCGGTCTTGATCAACTGGAAGAACAAATGGCACTACTCGTCATGAGAGTATCAGGAAATAATCACAGGGAATATTTTTTTCCGGATATCGGCGGAGTTGGCATTTCATATAACACATACGTTTGGGATACTTCGATAGATCCCTCTGCGGGAATGTTGAGACTTGTTTTTGGACTGGGAACCAGGGCAGTTGAGAGAGTCGAGGGTGATTATCCCAGAATAGTTGCTCTCTCTGATCCCCTTTCTCAACCCCTTGCAGGAATGGATGACAGGAGACGTTTTTCACAACATAAAATGGATCTTCTGGATTTTGAAAAAAATGATATCAACACCATCGAAATATCCGATTTATTGAGTGAGCAAAATTGTATAAGTCTCAATATGCTGGCTGAACTTGATTATGAATCCAAAAGAAAACTCGAGGCAATGGGAATTAAAGACAGAGATCCGTGGATATTTACATTTGCAAAACTTTTTAATGAAAAAAAATTTTCAAATCAAATGATAAAAATGATGAAAACTCTTGAAAATTTTTATCAATATCCTGTAGATATAGAATTTACTGTAAATTTCAGCGCGGATGAAAACTACAGAATTAACATCCTGCAATGCAGACCTCATCAGGGACGTGGTGTACAAAAGCAGGTAATGATTCCTGACAACATAAAAGATGAAGAAGTTTTTTTTAAAACTCATGGCAACTTCCTGGGAGGAAGTATCTCAAAGAAAGTTCACATGATAATTTATATAGAACCCCAGAGTTACAGTGATCTCAGCATGAGTGATAAATACGAAACTGCAAGAATAATCGGTCACATAAACAGGAAACTCAGGTCAATGGAAAACTTTACTACAATTCTGATCGGCCCGGGACGCTGGGGAACAACAACACCTTCACTGGGTGTACCTGTTGGTTTTGCCGAGATCAGCAATATAAATATACTGGTAGAACTTGCAAGAATGCATGATAATCTTATGCCGGAACTTTCCTTTGGCAGTCATTTCTTTCTGGATCTTGTCGAAACAGATATTTTTTATGCCGCAGTTTTTCCAGGAAGGCATAACGCTGTTTTCAATGAGGATTTTATACACGAAATGGCAAACGTCTTTCAAGAAGAGTATCCTGAGTATGAAAGATTTCAATCTACAATTAAAGTTTTTAAAACAGTTGATCAGCGAATTGAAATTCTTTCTGATATTTTTACTCAAAGAATGGTTTGCTACAGAAACGGTTAACAACAATTTATTATTTTGCAGATATTAACAAAATTAAAAGCCAAAAAAAAAGCCTGCTTTTTGAAGCAGGCTTTTTACTGAATTTTTATTATTAAAGTTTAGAAAGAATTTTTCTCAACTCTTCTTTACATCTATGGTCCTTCTCACTTTTGTAGATGTTATTTACATTCTTTTTTACACCTGCCGCAAGAAGTCTGTTTACAAAAGATTTTTTAATCCTTTGAAAGTCAACTTTGTTAATTTCACTATAAGTCAGATATCTTGCTGAAGAATTTTTGTTTTTTCCTGTATTCGTTACTATTTTCAAAATCCAGTTCAGGGCCTTAGTCTCATCAAGTGTATTCAGTCTTGATGAAATTGATTTTTCATTATTTTCATTTCTTAATTTTGAATAATCTACTGCCTGAAAATACCTGTCTGCTCTGTAGTCATTTTTATGCATCAGAAAAACCTGCTCCAGCGTTACATCAGTACTGTTATTGCTTGCGTTGGTTGATGACGATGAAGTGTTTCGAGGTACATAGATTTTTTTTGAATTCTTTTTTACAAGATACCACTCGCACCATGGGCCATTATGATTATCCCATATATGCACATTGGATCCATTTTTTTCTGACCGACCGGCAAGGCATATAATTTTACCTGATTTGGTGTAGATCTTATATCTTCCCCCTCCAAGATGAACAAATCTAAAACGCTGAGCATCAGCATCCCTGCCTGTTTTTTTGCTCCAGAGTTCAATATTTGTACCGTTCTTTGTTCGGTTTCCGTCAACATTTACATATGCTCTTGACAGATTCATTCGCGATCGTATGCTGTAATAACCGTTATCTTCCTTCATTATGTAGAAATGCCTGTCTTTTCTTTGGGAGTCCTGTCTTGTAACTTCCCATACCTTGATGCTCTGGCCGTTCTTAAAGTTTGATGGTGTTCCCGGAATATCCCAGGCACCCTTCCATGATTTTCCGGATTTTACTGATTTTATAAAATAAGGACCGGATGGGATTGTATTTTGATCTGCCGCATAGAGCGAAGATGTAGTCACAACTGCAATAAAAAGAGCTGCAAGCTTAAAAATGATTTTATTCATAGTATCCTCTGATTTTTTGATTTTTACTTCTTAAAAAAAGAAAGAGCTAATAAAAATTTATAATATTTTCAGAATAAGTCAAGGGGAAAAAGATTTCAAAAACAATGGTGCATTGACACATAACGAAGAAAATTAAAATCAATTAATACAAATTAAAACTATAAGATCAAAATAACATGTATTTGAAAATCCATATAACAGTCAGACTCTTCAGCCTGATTATGTTTACTTGTAAATTTCAAACTACCAGATAGAAGTTCAATTTTTTAACTCCCCCCGGTAAAATTTATGATAAGCCGTAAATTAAATTGACAATTTTTACTTGATTTAGAGTTTTAAATTGATATATAATGATAATATCACAAATAAAAAAAGGTAACTATGGATCTGTATAAACTTGAAAATGACCTGTATGAGATAATTTTTATTCTTTCTGAGTATCTAAGCGAAGGAAGTGAAAATTACATTAAAAGTACTATCATCCGCGATCCTCTTCAGAACGCAAATGATGTACTTTTCAGTTTTGTCGAGAAACTTGATCTTGTGATAGAACAGAACGATACTGTAAAAAACACTTTTAAATCACAAGACCAATAAGTTCTTCACAAAATATCCGTTCATCCATGACCTTCAGATTTTCTGATATTATTGGAACGAAATCCATGTACTGAAGAATATCCTTCTCCGGATCGATACCATTTGCTGTTTCAATAAGAGTCATTCCTTCACGGGTCAATTCAAAAACACATCTTTCTGTAACATACAATATTCTCTTTCCCATTGATCTTGCAAGATTTCCACTGAATGCTATCATTTCAACATCTTTTATAAATTTTTTTGTTTTTCCTTCTTTTAGTATTTTTAGCTTTCCATCTGATATTTTAACTTCAAGTCCGCCGGCTGTAAATGTTCCGCAATATATGACCTCTTTTGCATTCTGGGTAATGTTGATAAATCCGCCAACCCCGGGTAACTTTGATCCGAATTTTGCGACATTGATATTGCCATGCCTGTCGGCCTGAGCAAGCCCTAGAAATGCAATATCAAGGCCGCCTCCGTCATAAAAGTCAAATTGGGCCGGTTGATCAATAATGCAATCCGGATTGATTGAAGCCCCGAAACTCAGGCCGCCGGCAGGGATACCTCCTATTGGACCAGCTTCAACCGTGAGTACTATATCGCTGCTGAAACCCTCTTCTGCTGCAACATCAGCAACCGATTCAGGTACACCAACGCCAAGATTTACAATATTTCCTTTCCTGAGTTCCATTGAGGCCCGTCGCCCAATTATTTTTCTTTCATCAAGTTTTTTCTTCTCTATTGACGCAAGAGGCTTCCTTGTTCGTCCAGTGTAGGATGGATTGTATGTTTCTGAATATGTCTGTAAATGATTTTCAGGCTCAGCAATAACTATGGCATCAATATATATTCCGGGCACTTTAACAAGATTGGGATTCATTGTTCCGGATTTGGTTATTCTTTTTACCTGGGCTATTACAATGCCACCTGAATTTTTTGCTGCCTGAGCAACAGGTAAAATTTCGAGCGGTGCAACCTCATCCTCTAATGTAAGATTTCCTTTTTCGTCTGCCGTTGTCGCTCTTATAAGAGCGACATCCACCGGGAATGTTCTATACATAAGCCATTCCCTGCCGTATAATTCAGTGAGTTCAACGAGTTCCTCAGTTGTCTTCTCATTGAGTTTCCCGCCCTGATTTCGAGGATCAGCAAGAGTTTTGAGCCCAACATGTGTTATGGTGCAGGGTTTTCCCGCAGCAATATCCCTGAAAAGATGCGTTATTACACCCTGAGGAAAGTTATAGGCTTCAATTTTATTTTCATTTATAAGTTTTCCAATCTCAGGAACCAGGCCCATATGTCCAGCAATCACTCTCTTTACCATTCCTTCATGGCGGTAACGATTCATGCCCCTTTCCTTATAGTCACCCTGCCCTGCAGCATATAAAAGAGTCAGATCACGGGGATGATTATTCTCAAGGAACTCTTTCTCAATCGCGAGGCTGATTTCTTCCGGGTGCATGAATCCAACAAAACCGCAGATTCCAATTGTGGAACCATCCTTAATAAGTTTCACAGCCTCTTCTGCTGTACACAATTTATTCATATCACACTCTCTTTGATTCTTTATACTCTGGTATGATGTGTAATAAAAAAGGATGCGGTAAAAGTCCAGTATTTTCAGCAATGCAATATTATTATTGACGGACTTAATGGCATGAAGGAAGCCAATATTTGAACCAGCCATGAAGACGGATTCTATAGCTCAATTTTCAAATGAAAATAATTTCAATGGCCGGAGATCATTACCTAAAAATGATGAATCTGTGAGAATCCCTGATCAACAGCTTTCATATAATCGTTGTTTACCTTCTCAGCTGCAATACGTGCAAGCGGACAGTATAAATCACTGTATTCAGAAATTGCAGAGGGACATTTTTTACACCATTCATTCGCCATGCATGATGAGCACTTGTCAGACAACGAATATTTTCCGGGCACGAAGGAATCCTCTGTGTAATCAATCTCTCTGCTGCCGGGAAGATTGCATGCGTAAACCTTTCCCGTTGCATCAAGCAAAGGAAAGCGGCAATGATACATGCACTGAGGAGCCGGATCGCAATACGCTGATGCAAGGGGCCTGAATTCATTTTCGTCCAGAAGCGTAGTGAATTGACCCTCAGAAAGGGAAATCCTTCGGGCATGCCTCAACGCATGTAAAGAAGGATAAATAATAGATGATACAGTATAATTGCCGCTTGTTTTTTCATCCATAAATTCCACTGCATCAAACCTTTCATCGAAATTATAAGCGGTCAATGGGATATTGACAGAAAAAGGAATTTCTGAATCTTCTAGTTTTTTCAAAAGATCAAACAACGCTCTGAACATACCGGCAGAACCGCAAATAAGATCGTGAATCTCCTGTCTGTAATGAAAGAGGGTAAACCTGAACTGAAATGCCGTATCCGTTTCATTGATAAATCCTATAAATTTATTAACCCGGCTTTTATTATGCATCCATGAACCATTCGCAAGGAGCCTGAAAAGAATCTTTTTTTGAGACAAAGAAACAGTTTTTCTGATAATGTCTTCAAGATTTTCCATAAGAAAGATCTCTCCACCGGTGAGACTTATTTCAGATGGTGAATATTTAATTAACCTGGAAATAAGTTCTATATCAAACAGGCTTTTTTCCGGGCAATCACTGTTTTCAATAAAACAGTGAGGACAGTGCAATGAACACGAACGTGTAAGTTCAAGATTCATCCGTGTAAAAACCGGAGGCGGTTTAAGGAATGCCTGCTGATACATTCTGAAACTCTCGTTATGCAATGGCGTTTCCTGATCTGTGAAAGATTCAATATCAGTTTCAATTCCTTCTGATGAAAGCATGCAGTTTTCATTTAATCTGATATATAATGAATGCACAGGAGAAAAAAATTCAGCATAATTATCTGTTTGCCTGACCAGTATTCTGTCCTGTATTTTTTCTTTCAGTTTATGTGGAATATTGATCACTGCTGAATCCTCATGATTTCTTTTCTGAGATCTTTACGAATGGTTCTTGTAAAGAACAGAAGGTCATTATCAGAAGAGGTTTTAACATAATCAATAATTTTAAGCACAGCATTTCTTACAGAAGTATTTGTCTGTATCAGGATTTCATCACTGTTCCTGAATGAATCATCGCTGTCTTTGCCAAGCATGAAGAGATCTCTCTGTCGCTGTCTCTTCTTATAGATATCATACCACAAAGGAAAAAGCGGTTTAAGAGAAATTGAGGCTGTTTCATGAAATAGAGCAACCTTTTCATCACTGAAATCATATGACAGTTCAAAATCACCCTCACTTCTGAGTATTCCTTTTTTATAAAGCCTTTTTGACAGCACAGATTCTCCTGTGCAGTAAAGGCGGTTGAGAAGAGTGTGAAGATTGTCCAGGTTATGCCTGAACAGAAAATCATACTCTTCCATCAGTTCATTAAAAGTGACACCCGGATGAAAAGGAATAAAACCTGTATCAACATCAATTCCCAGGTCTTTTATTATTCTGACAGATTGTTCCACTGTTTCCATTGAACATTTTTTATTGTAGAGATCTCTTGTACGTTCAACTGCTGAATCAATGCCTATAAAAACCCCTGCAAGACCTGATTTTTTGAGATTCCCGAACAAATTTCCATCAACGTGATCAGGCCTGCATTCAAATGAAAAGAGAATATCAAAATCGGCTTTTTTTATGAGATCTGCAAGTCTGTCTGCCCTTTCAAAACCCTTATCCCTGTTCCCGATAAAATCATCATCAATAAAATGAAAAACATCAGCCGAGTATATCCTGTGAAGATAATCAATCTCTTTGAAAATATTATCTGCACTCCTCATCCTCAACGGGATTCCGCATGAATTATGATTGAATTTTGTTATTGAACAGAAACTGCATCCGCCCGAACATCCGCGTGATCCCGAAACCGTTGCAGGATATCCCTTTTCAAGAATAACAGGAAGCATGTCCCTGTGAGGAAAAGGAAGATCATCGAGTGAATGTATCCTGCCTGAAATTTCTGTAAGTTTACTCATTCCGGCACCCCGTATAAAGAGGCCCGGAGTATCAAAGGGACTGCCTTTTATAGTATTTGACACAAGCTCCGGAAGAACTTTTTCACCTTCAAATTGAATGACAGAATCCAGCTCAGGTATTATATCAAGAATCTTTTGAGGGAAAAAACTCGGGAGATACCCCCCTGCAGTTACATGAGGCAGAAATGATGAATCGGATTTTATTATTCGCGCTGTTTCACAGGCTGAATCAAGGCCATATTCACTAACAAGCGAAAAGCCTATTACTGCGGGTTTTAAGAGAGAAAGAATTTCAGCTATTTCTGATGGAGTCAGTTCCTGAAGCTCTCCGTCTAGCACTCCTGCTGCAAATCCATTTTTTCTTAATGAAGCAAGAAGATAACCGATTCCAAGAGATTCCTGGCAGTCCTGATCGAATCCGGTATGTTCGAATGGCGGCCTTATAATTATACAGTCCATATATCAGTGAGCAACCGGAACGCATGAGCATACACGACGGTATCCCCCGCCCCCGCTGCGTCCTCTTCTTCGCGGTGAAGGTGAATATGATTTAACAAGATTACATGTGCATACCTTGTCGCATGTACAAACAGTCTGACCGCCGGATTTTGTTGTCTGTGATTTCCATTTGCTGTTTTTGTTTTTCACCTTGTATTCGGGTTTTTCAGGCACATCTTCCTCTTCAGCTACATAGAGATCCATTTCCGGTTTTACAAATTTTATTATTTCAGGTTTATCGTTTTTTTTATCTGCCATTGTTTTTCCTCAGTTGAATTTTATACATCCCTGACCGGATTTTTCAAGGTGAAGGATTAAGTACTGTTCAAGAATTTTTCTGTTTACACTGCACCTGTAGTTATCATTACAACCTGACTGTGTCATCTTTGAAGGACAATCTCCTCCGCAGTGATGATAAGCATTACACAAAGAACATTCATCTCTTTTGAAAGAATAATCATTCAGAGACAAATAACGCTCCCTGTCAATGTTGACGGCATGCGAACTGTCAATTTTACCAAAACAGAAAGGATCTGTTTCAGAATCTGCTGACTCATAACAGCCGGTTAGTGTACCGTCAACCTTAACGCAGATGCTCTGACCGCATGCCTGACAGAAGAAATTTCTTTTTGAAGGATATACTATACCTGAATATGAAACATTCCTGTCAAACTTATCAGCCAGTTCAAGACACTCGAAATATTTTTCAATGAAGAGATCAATATCCGGAGGATTAATTCCTGTTTCAAGCGCTCGTCCTGTCATATAAACTGGTTCGAGCTGTACAATTTCACAGTTTGTGTTTTTAAAAAGAAATGAAACGAGGTCAGACATTTCCCTGCAGTTCAGATCTGTAACAGTAGTTCTTACAGAAAAAGGAATATCATTATCTGAAAAGGTATAAGCGGTTTTCATTGCCTCTTTGAAGCTGTTCCCTCCGGGCATGGGCCTGAGCTGATTATGGACATGTTCCGGCCCGTCAAGTGAAAGGGATATGTCGAATTCATTATCAATCAGCAGGTTCCTTGCTGCATCAGTCATTACTCCGTTGGTTCCTATACTGAAATAAAGTTCAAGATTGTTTTCATCAGCTCTTTGCCTGCAGAGATTCACTGTGTGCTCAAGAAGATCATCTGCTGAAGTGGGTTCTCCTGAACCGTGATATGCAACATGAAAATCAAAATCATTCTGCATGCAGTGATCTGCCATAAAATCAATGGCTGCCTTTGCAGTATTGTAATCCATGGTCCTGCTGCCTGTTCCGCCCTGCGCATAACAGTACCTGCATGAAAGATTGCATTTCTCGGTCAGAAAAAGTGTCAGGCTTCGGAAATCATATTTTTCAGAGGATTCCCGGCAGCAGGATTTTTCCTGTTTCACCTGAACTGATTTGCCGATAAGTTCAAGATCAAAAAGTGTGTCAAGAAACTGAAGATTATTCTCGGAGGGGATAACTCCCTCATCCTTCATCCTGAAAAGAAGATCTGATCCAGAAGAATTGACCTGGAGAATGACTGATTTTTCAGGAAAATATACTGTATTTAATTCATCTCCACAGTATATATTCATTTCAGTATTTATATAATACCTGTTGCTCATTCTATACCAGTAATCGTTGATTTTTCATGGATTCCAGGAGATGAAGAACTGAGGGTTTTATTTCATTTAACGGTAATTCATAATGTTCAGACATTACAATGCATATGTCATCTTCTGTTCTTTTACCGTCAATCAGGTCCCAGACTTCTCTTGCAGCACGGTTGAGGTAAAATGATTTATTTCCAGACCCGAATGTTTCAAGAGACCATGTTCCGTCTGCCCATTCAACAGGGTTGATACTCATTGTCTTTATTAGAGGCTTCTCTTTTTTCATGAAAGCACTGAGTTTAACAGGAAGCATTGCTGCCAGCAAAACCGCAAGAGACTTTCTGATAATATTCCTGCGAGTTGATATCATATGGATTCACCTTTTAGAATTTTTTTATCTTTCTCTACAATTTTAATCAATTCCTGTTTGTCTGTTCTTTTACCTGCTGATTCAAGCAAAGATTCTGCTTCACTGAATTTTCCATCTTTGGCCTGTATCGAGGCTTTCAGAATAACAGCCTTTACATGAGAAGGATTGATTTTAATCGCCTTTTCGTTGTTGTGCCTGGCAGCATCAAGACTGAAGTTTTCATCGAGAAGCCATGCCATATTATAATTTACTGATGCTGATCCGGATTTCAGAGTGAGGGCTTTTTGAGTATAAAACCTTGCCAGCATGGAACAGTGATCCTTTTCAAAATTCCTGTGAGCAGAACTGTCTGCCTTTTGATATACAGCACCAATATTCATATAAGCCTCAGCCCTGTATTCTGAAGAATAAACAGCAACCTTTTTGAAATCATCAAGAGCAGCTGAATAATATTTCAGGTGGTAATTACATACACCGCTGTTGATTCTGGCCCTGTGAAAATCAGGCTTTGTTCTCACAGCCTTTGAGAAATCCCTTAAAGCGCTTTTGTAATCCTTCATCTTCAGATAAATATTTCCGCTTTTATAACAGGCATATGCATTATAAATATCATTCAATGCTTCGATTGCAGGCTCCCTGTTTTTATACTTTTTGTCTGATGCAAATTTTTTCAGATATGGAATTGCGGGTTTTCCCATCATTACAAGTGCATTTTTGGCAGATCGCTCTGATTTTTTGGAATTGTCCAGTATTGCAGAAACAGCCGAAATATAGCCGAGTCTTCCAAGTGCAGTGGCTGCTGATGTCTGAATATTGTAATCCTTATTACCGAGATATGGCATGATTACTTTTCCATCGTTCATTTTACCGGCACTGCCGAGTATTGTAATTGCATCAGTTATCTGGTCTTCACGGGATTTTCTGTTTGCCAGAATCCTTTTCATATAAGGTACAATTTTCGGCCCGCATAGTATTGCTGCATCTCTGACAGTTGTTTTATTGTACCTGTAAAAGGAATTCGCTCTCCCCTCAAGAATCACTCTGTTTAGATATTCAGCAGCAGCGCGCGAAGGCATCATTTTAAGCGCTTTTACTACTTCAAGGCTGGCGGTCTTTCTGTCAGTTGCATATTTAATCAAAAACGGTAAAGCAGAAGCATCCCCGATGTATCCAAGCGCCCGAACTGATTCATTTTTCAGACGATAGTCCTTTTCATTTTTGAGGATTTCGCATAATGGCTTCACAGCCCTTTTGTCCATCAGGTAACCCAGAGCAATCACAGGTTTTGCTTTTTTATATACAGGAATATGCCTGATATAATCGAGGATATATGGTGTAAATGATTTATCCCCGGTTCTGCCTGCTGCTTCTACAGCATATTCCGCATATCTTCCCCGTTTGGAAATAATTTCCTTCAATTTATCCCTGGATTTTTCAACAGGCCATTCAGCTAAAAAACCAATTGCTGTTCTGGTGTCCATTCTGCCATTATTGAGAATATAGTCTGTTATCCTGCAGGCAAGAGAGTTACCTGCAAAACCTGAAATAAATTTAACAGGATCGCGGTTGTAGGAAATTCTGAAGGATGAAATTGAATTCATAATTGCATCTTCGGTTTTATGGCGGTCTGTTTCATACAACACAGCTGTAAGTTTCATAATCTGGTCTGGTTTGTAATTATACTTCTTAATCACTTTTTCAACCGAATCTTCACCTGACATGATTATGAGTTTTGCAATTTCATTCTGAGTTTTTTCTGAAGCTCTTGAGAATGACCTTGCACTTATATCAATTATTTCATCAGCAATTTTCTTTTTTTCATCTGAAGATATATCGAATCCGCTTTCCGATATCATGAAATTGAGAGCTTCTACAGGTGCGGCATTTGATACGCTTTTTCCAAATGTTTTGAGATATATTTCAGCAAGTCTTTTATCTTTAATATCTTTTATACCGGCGAATCTTGTTTCAGGATCTGTACTGTTATACGACCCAGAAACAGCTTCAGCAAGTTCTTTTTCATCTATTTCCGAAAGAGCATCAAATGCGGATATTTTTACTTTAAGATCTCTGTCCGCAAGCAAAACAGCCAGGCTTATTACAGCCTTATCAGAATCAGCATCCCTTTCTCCAAGCACTTTCACTGCATAATGCCTGTTCCTTTTATATGTCATGCCAATATAACGGATCAGATCATCTGTTTCTTTTTTCCTGAACTTTTCAAGAATGGATTCCTGATACTTAATAGTTGGACGATACCCGGGACTGACGCTCTTTTGATGGTCAACTGGCGCGCGTGAAGACGCTGTTTTTATCGTCACAGGTCTGTTGTTTTTATAATCCCTTTTATTATATGGAGTTTTTCTGCTGTAATACTTTTTACTGCGGACTCTTTCAGCGGTTGTATTTTTTCTTTTCTGGGCAGAATCACAGGTTATTAAAAATAATGACAGTATAAAACAAGCTGCAAGTGAATAAATTTTACCGGGCATAGGCATCCTCAATATATTTTTTGGGAGAGTAAAAACTGGCTGAAAACCAATTAAATGTCAAGGAGAAAAGGCCTTCAATGAGGTCTCAGGGTAAACTCAGACAACGTTGCATTGGGAAAAGCCTTCGACAAACTCAGGCAGCGTTGCATTAACAAATAATAAGTTTACAGCAACGGTCATTGAGCTTGTCGAAATGAGGTTTATAGCAACGCTGCTGATTCTTTTCATCCCTTCTTAATTATATCCCTGACTATATCCTCTGTGAGTTCTTCTGTATTGTACTCTTTTCTGAGTTTTTCAAAAGGTATGACAAACCTGCAGCCTTCCCTGTACCTGCTGCATCCCCAGGCTGCCCTGCCCTTTATCATTTTACCTTTCCCGCATGACGGACACGTCATCACTCCGGGTGAATTATTCTGCTTTGAGGTATCAGCAGGACTGCTCTGCTGTTTGGGATTTGTTTCTTCAGGCCTGAAAACAGGATTATGACTCTGATCGAGAAAAATGCTGCCTTTTGTTTTTTGTCCATTGATTATAAATCCGCTTAACGAGCCTGTTTTGCCTTTTTCAATAAGGGCGTATACCTGGTTTTCAGTTAAACTTTTCCCTTGAACCTCGAACGGAATTCTGAATGAACAACCGTTTCTGAAATTACTGCATCCGTAAGCTGCTTTGCCTTTTATTATTCTGCCTTTTTCGCACACCGGGCATAATGGCTGTTCAGATGCTGTTTTTTTTGAGGCAGCCTTTTGGGAGGATGTCTTTTTAGATGATGCTTTTTTTGCTGATGAACCTGATGTTTTTTTGGAATATGTTTTTTTTGTATTTTCGATTGTTATTTTACGCCCGGTCTCTTTTTTTACATCGGAAACCAGATTTTTGACCATTTCCGTCATTTCTTCAAGAAAGAGTTTTGAACTGAATTCACCGCGTTCAATATCCCGGAGTTTTTTCTCCCACAGGCCGGTCAGTTCAACTGACTTAAGCAGCTCATTGTTTATTGCATCAATGAGCTGAATGCCTGTTGGTGTGGGGATTATATTTTTTTTCATTCGCGTTATGTATGAACGCCTGAAAAGGGTTTCGATTATTCCTGCGCGGGTGGATGGCCGCCCTATACCGTTTTCTTTCATGAGCTCTCTGAGTTCATCATCATCCACCTGTTTGCCTGCACTTTCCATTGCCCTGAGGAGGGTTGCCTCTGTATATGGTTTTGGCGGCTTTGTCTCTTTTTCTTTGAGGCCGGGTTTGTGCGGCCCGGATTCTCCTTTTTCAAAATCAGGGATAATCTGCCCGGCGGCTTCTTCATCCTTCTCATCATCTTCGTCTTTTTTCTGCTTCTCCTGACGCGGGTAAACAACGCGCCAGCCTTCTTCCAGAATCTGCCTGCCGGTTGCCTTGAATTTAACGTCAGTTACCTCACCCAGAACTGTTGTGTTCATAACAATACAGTCAGGATAAAAAGCCGCAATGAACCTCTTTGCAATAATGTCATAAACCTTTTCTTCCTGCGGGCTCATCTGCCCCTGCTGGCCTGTTGGAATTATTGCATGGTGATCTGTAACCCTTTTGTCATCAAAGACCTTTTTGGATTTGCGGATTTTATCGTTAAACAAAACTTCAGTGAGCCTGGAATACTGCCTGAGCCCCTTGAGGATTCCGGGAATCTTAGAATAAACATCATCCGGCAGGTAACGTGTATCAACCCTGGGATACGAAACAAGCTTTTTCTCATAAAGCTTCTGAACTGTCTTGAGTGTATTATCCGCAGTAAACCCGAACTTTTTATTGCACTCAACCTGCAGAGAAGTGAGGTCAAACAACTGCGGAGGCTGTTCCTTTCCCTTTTTCCTGGTAAAATCAGTTACTGTAAAGAGCTCATCCTTTATGCGGGCAAGGGTTTCCTCTGCTTTTTCGTGATCTGTAAACCTGAGATCAAGAGCTGTAAAAAGAACATCCCTGTAAAGGGTCTTCAGTTCCCAGTAGGTTTCAGGCTTGAAATTTTGGATTTCCTTTTCACGCTGAACAATGAGTGCAAGAGTTGGTGTCTGCACCCTACCGATAGAGAGCACTCCCCTGTTTTCTGCATACTTGAGGGTATAAAGCCTGCTCGCGTTCATGCCGAGCAGCCAGTCACCAATGGCACGCGCGTTACCTGCTGCATACAGAAGATCATAGTCAGATGAATCCTTCAGTTTTGTAAAACCTTCACGTATTGCCTCTTCTGTAAGTGAGGATATCCAGAGTCTTTTAACCGGTTTTTTACAGCCTGCTTTTTTAAGAACCCACCGTTGAATGAGTTCTCCCTCTATTCCTGCATCACCGCAGTTTATCACTTCACTGCATTCATTAACGAGTTTTTTTATTGTGCCGAACTGTTTGCTCACACCCTTGTTTTTTATGAGTTTGATTTCATATTTTGCAGGAATCATTGGCAGGGTGTTTATATTCCACCTTTTCCAGTCAGGTGTGTATTCATCTGGCTCTTTAAGAGTACAGAGATGGCCGAATGTCCATGTTACCTGGTAACCATTCCCCTCATAATAACCGTCCCTGCCTGTTTTTGCTCCAAGAATGGCGGCAATTTCCCTTGCCACAGCAGGTTTCTCTGCAATGCATACCTTCAAATGAATACTCCTGAGTTGTGATGTGATATTCATGAAACTGCCCTGGAACGGGCTAGTCAAGTTAATTTAATCCTGTTCTGCGAAGAGAGATTAAGCCTCAGGGGATGATGAAATAAGACGGAGAGATATTGAGATTGAAGAAAATTATTTCTGCAGAAAAGTTCACTACTCCTTCAGTTCCCTGATCTCTTCTGCCGAAAGGCCAGTTACTTCACAGATAAGCTCTGTGTCATAGCCCTTTTTTAACATTACCCTTGCAGCCCTTACTGCACGGGCATATTCACCTTCCGCTTTTCCCTGAACTTCACCCTCACGCCTGGCAACTTCGATACGGGTATTCTGATCTCTCTGCCATTTCATGCGTGACTCGTGGATTTCGCGGTATTCATCACTTGAAGTGAACTTCCTGTACTCGTCATGAGCCTTCTTTATGGGTTTACTCTTCAGTATATATTTCATTTCTTCATCCTCCATACCTTCATGTATAAAATATTTCAACCAGGCGTCAAGATGCTCCTTTAGCTCTTTATGCCTGCTGTAGAATTTCGGCAATTCTATAAAATGT
>CAZEJW010000057.1:0-24008 GCA_964512685.1 uncultured Leptospirales bacterium
TGCGCAAAAATCGAAGAAGAAATGACAGGCATGAGCGATGAAGAGAGGTGTGAATTCCTTGAATCTCTTGGAGTAACAGAAGGCGGCCTTGATCAGATTATCCAGAACAGCTACCATGCTCTTGGGCTAATAAGTTATTTTACTGCAGGAGTAAAAGAGGTTCGCGCCTGGACCATTAAGCAGGGATGGAAAGCGCCTAAAGCTGCATCTGTAATTCATAATGATTTTGAAAGAGGATTTATCAGGGCAGAGGTGATCACATTCGATGATTTTATTAACCATAGTGGAGAAGCAGGCGCCCGCAGCTCAGGCAAATTACGCACAGAAGGGAAAGAGTATATGGTAGAAAACGGAGATGTGGTTCACTTTCTTTTTAATGTTTAGATGTTATTTTTGATATCAGGGCGGGTTACGAACCCGCCCCTACAAATTCATTTCGCAATATTTCACCTTCACAGATTATTTCTGATCTGAATTTACTTTCTCAAAAGACAACCTGTAGCCCAGACTCGTAGCAAGAGAAATAAGAGTGTTAAAAGTAACGTTCGATACTTTTTCTGATCGGATGTTTTGTATTATACTTGGAGCAACACCGGATTTTTCTGCAAGTTTCCTGACAGAAATATTGTTTTCTTCCATCGCTTCAAGGAGAAACTCAGAAAGCAAAAATTTATTATATTCTTTTTCAAACTTCTCTCTTTGTACAGGGTCCTGCATAAACTGGTCAAAAGTTGATAAATCTTTTTTTTCAGAATTTTTATTTTTATTCATAATATTCACCTTTTTCAATGCGTTTATAATAGTCAACTCTGAAGGATACAGCTTTATTCATTTCATTTTTTGGCAGTTTCTGACTCTTTTTCATAAAAGCTGTAGCAATAATAATTTTTCTGTCTTTTACAAAGAAAGACAGAAACCTGTCAGGTTGTGGCTTAAAAGCAAAAATATCATTACCCTCATAACGAAATTTTGTTTTATCACTTATTTTTCCAAAATCGCCAATTCTTTTAAACAGCAGATATAATTTCCTCTTTTGAGAATTGCTTAATTCCAGATAATATTCAAAAGACTGACTAAAACCTTTTTCATCAAAAAACCACTCGATTGTGAAAAACTCACCTTTGTATGCAGTACAATCATCTTTATTCATAACCAAGTGTACCTATAAACAGGTACAATGTCAATTCTAAAATCATCCAATATAATGCTCCAAAAACTATTTTCAGGAATAAATAGTGAAAATTGATTGATAAATCAAAAAATATATTAAAATAACTTCAATCAACACGGAGGTAATGAATGAAGAAGCATTTATTCTGGATAATATATTTATCATCACTTATAACTGTACTGATCTGGTCAATGTTCGTGAGCGACAAAAGCGATATGCATACCTGGTTTCTTGAGGTTTTACCTGCAATCGCAGGAGCAGCTGTTCTTTCTGCAACATATAAACGTTTTGAATTCACAAAGATTGTCTATGTTCTAATCTGGTTTCATATACTGATACTGCTGGCAGGCGGCAAGTACACTTATGCTGAAAATCCCCTGTTCGAATGGATAAGGGTCACCTTTGATTTAAGCAGAAACTATTATGACAGGTTTGGACATTTCTTTCAGGGCTTTGTTCCTGCAATGATCACCAGGGAACTTTTGCTTAGAACATCAACTCTGATCCGGGGCAAATGGCTGTTTTTTATAACAGTTTCAATTTGTGTTTCAATAAGCGCCTATTATGAAATTTTTGAATGGTGGGTTGCAGCATCAATAGGCGAGAGTGCAGATTCATTCCTGGGTTCTCAGGGGGATATATGGGATGCCCAGTGGGACATGTTCATGTGCCTTATTGGATCTCTGAGTTCATTGATTTTACTTGGCAGAATCCATAATAAACAGCTGAAGGAAAAAAAGAAGGCGGGGAGTGAATTGAAGTAAGACTATTGTTCATAATTAATAATGACCGATAACTTTAAAACTATTAAAACCATTTGTTTCAATAACATTAATTTTATAATCTCCAGATTGAATTGGAAGATACGGCCCATTATCAACTTTACCGAAACCAATGTTTGGATTGGATACTATTGTTGTATTGCTTTTATCTGCTACAAAATCAGTTTTAGTAACTAAATCTGTTAATTTACTCATTTTAATATCCCTATTAAGATACAGATATAATAATTATCGAGCTGTATAATGTCAATTTAAATTATTATTCCCATTTCGATGATAATTTTGGTGTTCCAATTCTAAAATTCATATCAGGTTGTCTACAACCAATAATTTTCCCTTTTGTAATAAAAAATGAAGAATAATATTTGCTTTCAATAGCTGCGTGTTTTAATTCAAAATCAAGAACCGGTCCTTGAGATGTACCAATTCCCGACAGAACTTGATTCCAAGCCTGTTGAGCCACATTGGGAGGTAAATTACTCGGTAAATTTGCTACAGGAGGTGGATCCAGCAAACTTTGTGAATTTGGGTCACTCAAATAAATTGAAGTTGGATCAAAAACTTCATTCATATGCATTTCATAATAGTGATCATCACAATTAAACTGAGCTGAGTTATACTCAATAATTTTAAAAAGCAGATTTCTCAAGAAAGTTAAAAACATACAACACAAAAGAAAGAATCATGCCAAAAAACAAACCAAACCCGGCACCTTTTACTGCACCAAAGAATCTGCTGTTGTTATATTTATAAATGGTACCCAAGACACTGAAAAATATGGATGATAAAAACATAATTTTAATCATGATTAAGTTATTCCCATTAATATCCTGAATATAAATTCATGAAGGTACAATCAGATTCTTTCTCTTTATATCTGTTTATCAATAACTTTTTAATCTGAGGTATTTAATACAAGAAAACAGTCCTCTTAATCCTGCCCATCCCGTAATCCTGGAAATCCTGTTCTGACATCTGCTCCACTTATTCTTAAGGAATATATTTATATTCTCTGAGAATATCCGTTTATTCCTCGGGAATATATTTATATTCTCCGGGAGTATCCGTTTATTCTTCAGGAATATATTTATATTCTCCGCGAATATCCGTTTATTCCTCGGGAATATATTTATATTCTCCGGGAGTATCCGTTTATTCTGTGAGAATATATTTATATTCTCCGGGAATATCCGTTTATTCTTCGGGAATATATTTTTATTCTCTGAGAATATCCGCTTATTCTCCGGGAATATAATTTCCGTCTTTGAGAATATCCGTTGAGTTCTGGAGATCCATTGATGGGTATTTGAGACGCATCAATGCATTGTAGAAATGAACCAATGGGTTGCTGAGACCCGTCAATGGGTTATGGAAACGAACCGCTGGGTTACGGAGATCCGTCAATGCGTTTCCGAGACCCATCGTTGGGTTCGGGGAACCCATCAATGCGTTTCCGAGACCCATCATTGGGTTAATGGAACCCATCAATGCGTTTCCGAGACCCATCAATGGGTTGTTGAAACCCATTGTTGCGTTACGGAGATCCAACATCGTTGAGTTCGGGAGATACATCGTTGCGTTACTGACACCCTCCGTGCATTATTCTGCTTCTGATTTTTGTCTGTGCTTTTCGTTCTTTTTTTCTGCGAGCCTTATTTTTCTTCTTTCCTTAGCTTCTTCGTGTCTTCTCTTTTCTATTTCAGTCTCAGGGAATATCGGAGGTACTGGCGCAGGCTTGCCATTTTCGTCAAGAGATATGAAAGTGAGATATGCAGAAGCAGTATGCCTCTTGCACCCTGTTTTAGCATCCTCAGCCTCTATCCTTACACCAATCTCCATGGAAGTTCTGCCAACGAGATTGATACTTGCCTTTACATGAAGAAGGTCTCCGATAAAAACAGGGCTGTGAAAATCGAGCCTGTCAATAGAAGCAGTAACAACATTAGTACCGGTATGCCTGAAAGCGGCAATACCTGCAGTATTGTCAATAAGCTTCATTATAACTCCACCATGCACATTGCCTGCAATATTTGCATCGTGCTGGGTCATAAACTGAATTACAGAAACTGTTGAGTCCTGTACGCATTTACAATCATTCATAAAACTCTCCTCTATTTTATTTCATTTATGGGTAATTTATATCAGAGTTCATCTCCGGGTTTTGTTACATGAGAAAGCTGGTTATCTATCACCCCGTAATTGAACTGACTTTAATCCATAAATCAAAGAACAGGAAAGAGAAGGAGATGATGAGATAAAGAGGGAGATTATAGAGATTAAATATTTTTTACAATAATGCCAGCAATAATTTGCGTCATCATTAGCAAACCTGATATACAGTAACACTAAACTGAATCTGATCTGTATTTTTCTTATCTCTTATATCTCTCCTGCTATCCCCATATCCCCTTTCTCTTTAAGTGTATTATTATTTCCTGTGATAGAATCCAATCCAGGTTCCGTCCCAGGAGGCGTCAGGAACCGGCCATGTAAGTGAATAGTCAGGTGAATGATACCACCTGTTTTCAAGAAAATCCTTCAGGGGCACGCTCTGAATTACAGAATCTTTTTCTTTCCTGTTCGGGTCTACATAGTATACTCTTTCAGCCCCTGCATTATATCCGGTGAGAACAATATAATGCCCGCTCAGAATTTTAAAGCCTGCAACCCGGGGACGGCTGAGGTGAAGAATCACAGGCCGGTGTTCTTTAAGAAAATCCCTGTTTATCCTGTTAAAGACATCTTTTTTGTTCTGCATATTCTCATCTGTATTCCCATAAACCGTGTAATACTGCACATGGTCTGCATGAGCAAGGCGCATGATCTTATCAAGCAGTGCTTCGGTTTTGATCCCTGAATCTGTTACACCGAGCCATTCGCTAACACCAGAATCCTTTGTTACAATATCAAGGTCTTCCTGAAGAGGTATGGTTTCAGTGCAATCCGGCAGTTCAGTAAAGGTGCCCTTATACTTATGATCACCATAATATTTAAAAATCATATAGAAGGATGTTGGCCCGCATTGGCCTGATCCCTGTTTAACAAAAAACGAATTGCCAATGAAATGGTTGTAATTACCTGAAGCTTCGTTTGAACACGGGCACAGTAAAAAAACTGATACAATCAATGCAGCAATGAAATAGTTTCGCATAGCACAGCCTCTCAGTTTAATTAAATACCTGCTGTTTGAAAAAGGCAGACTTAATCTGATTCATGGCAGCTGAATAATTAGATATTGACAAAGTTTTCAGCACATGCAAGGCTTTTTTAAATTTTCAATCACTTCATACATGAAAATAAAATAAATAACCTCCAGGTGCTGAATAATGAAACCACAAAGCAAAGAATACTCTGTTGAACTTTCAGATAAAATCGTAGAAATGATGAAACTCTTCCTGGGAAAAAGTCTGGATAATTTTCCAATACACTGTCTCACCAAATGGCTTGGAGGGACTCTCACTCAAGCGGAAAGAGGAATTATAGCAATGGATATCACGGTGAGACCGGACATGACAAATCCATCCGGCTTCCTCCACGGAGGAATACAAAGCGCTATGCTGGATGATGCAATGGGCACAGCATGTGCAACTCTCGGTTATATAAATCAGTTTTTATCCACTAATCTTTCAGTTGACTATCTTGGCACTGCAAAAACAGGAGATGATGTCTCCGTCAAAGGATATATCTTCAGGGAAGGCAACTCGCTAATGCATGCAGTTGGTGAAATTACAAAGGACAATGTTATAATTGCCAAAGCACAGTCCAATGTTTTCATTTCAAATCAGCCGGCAAATTATCTTGAATTCATGAATAATTTCGGAAAGAAATAACGTCTGCTAAACGATCTCAGCAATTACGGAACCGCTTACATAATCAATCTGAACATCAATTGAAGATCCGTTTAACGTCTCTGTTTCAGGATACTCATTTTTTATGGCATCAGACAACTGCGTTTTTTCCTGATTGTTCAGCAATCGATTATTAGACGATACCTTTATATCTTCAGTTGACGGATTAGGAAGATTAGCGACCTTTATAACATATGATTTATAGAAACTCGATACTTCATATTTCCAGAAAATCTTTTTGTTCTCTCCTGCCCAATCCCTGACAATTTCCGCCAATCGCTTCCTTACTAAAAGTTCTTCTTTGCTTGGTGATTTTTTTTGTCTTGTGGTTTTCATCTTTATTCACTCTCTAATATTTTATTTACATATCTCGAAACTGTGGTTAATGATGCCAAAAATTCATCTTTTTCTTTTTCTGAAAATTCTGATATCAATGAATCCAGGTAATCATCAAAATCATTTTTAATCAGTTCTGCGGCTTTACTTCCTTTTCCTGTAAGCAATAAGTTTATGATCCTTCTGTCATTCTCTGAGGACTTTCTTGTAATAAACCCGTTTTTTACAAGAAAATCCACAGAGCGGGTAAATGAGCTTTTCTCCAGTCCGGTTATTAAACTTATCTCAGACATGGATTTTTCACTGTTTTCATTTATAAACATCAGGATATTTGTCTGGGTCTTATTGATTCCAAGGTTCAATTTTGTTATCTCATGTTCATAAAATATTTTTTTTATAAACTGCGGGAAAATAGTAATTCTGTCTCGTAACATGCCTTCTCCGGGCCCTATTATTGCAAAAACAACTGTTGTATTTACAACTTTCAAGTCTCAGGCAAATCCTGTCAAGCAATTAACCCGAATTGGACATTTTTCCGGAATCAACACTGGTAATCAACCCGGTATTGAGACCCAGAGACACTTTTTAGCGCAAATCAATACTATTAAGTTTTTGAGCAATATGAAATCCGGAAAGCAGAAAAAGTACTCCGCCAAACATGAACCCATTCTGACTGAAGAAAAACTGACAAAAAACCAAAACTGCTTGTCATAAACAAATGGATGATTCTTTCTAGAGATCATTATACACCGGAATATAAAAGGGAACCATGAAAAAATATCCTGCATGCATAATAATAATAATCATTTTATTAAACCTCCCCCTGTTTGGCAAAACAGCAGTGGTCAAGGCTGCCTATGACAGAATAGACAGCGTGCTCAGAGCCTACAGGATTCCCTTTGAAACTCTCTCTCTTGAAGACCTTGAAGACCCAAATAAACTTACATCCTATGATTCAATATATTTCCCATGCGGCATAGACATCCCCCCTGACAAAAACATAAACATTCTTGCAAGAGGCAGAAGCATTCAGTCAGTTTCCCTGAAAAAAGATTCAAGGGATTCCAATATGACAAAAATTGCCGATAACATCAGAGTTTTTGTTAAAAACGGAGGTTCCGCCTATTTCTCGTGTTATACCTTCAAATATGTGCAAAAGGCATTTAACCCATTTACTTTTTTTGATGACTTTCCATATATGGGAATGGAAGGTCGCGTTGCAGCTGAACCACGAAATGACCTGTACCTCTTCAGCCTTGAAGAAACCCATGCCCTTTACATGAGTCATCCTGGCTGGATTGCAATCAAAGAGGCAAAGAATTCCCAACCCATTGCATACGGCCATTTTGACACTCCGCGAGGGGAAAGAGAAGGCCCTCTTACTGTAATAATGAAACGCGGACAGGGAGAAATTCTTTATACAAGCCATCACAGCACCCTGTTCAGCGATTTCAGACGGTTTAACATATACAGAACTGCGGGTAATATCATACTTAAAAATACCCTGAAAAAAGCAGCGCCATGGGAACAGGAAATAACAGGGGAGATAGTGGATGCTCTTCACTCTCATGAAAACACAAGAACATACAGGCTGCTTCTCAGGAAAGGAAACAATACGATATTCTTCAATGGAGAAAATAATCCTTTCCAGACAGATATTATGGATTCAGGCAACTCTCTCATCATGAGTATAAAGGATAACAGCACAGACCGCACAATCGATCTTATGAGTGGAAAAGAAGAAAAAGTGTATATAAAAGTATATCCCCTTGGGGATAAAAGATATAACCAATACTGCATTATTACAGCTTCCGGAAGAAGATTTTTCCCTTACTGGTACACAACTCTCCTCATCCTGATTGGACTGTCATCCGTAGCAGTATTCATTTTTCTGCTGATAACCTCTGACAGGAACAAATACGCTGGAAGACTCCGTTAATCTTCCGAGCCTTCCCCTCTCTCCTGCTTGATTCTTTCTGACATTTTAATGAACTGATCATAGAGATCCTTGAACTGATCCTTTTCTCTCAGCTCCCTGAACTCTGGCTCTTTTCCATCCATAATATCCTTTATATGGGTAGAGATAACATATATGGGCCCGGATATGCGGTGTGTAAGCTGAAGCAGATAGTAGTAGAGAAGAATACCCTGAACCAGAACAATCACAAAAATAATTGTAATAAGGTGAAAATTCTGGATTGCAAAAGAATCAAGAAGAACGACATACTTCCTTATAACTCCTATACTCTTATTGTGATCTCTTCTTATATTCTCTGAACGGATTTTTTCTTCGGTTGTTAAATCTCCTGAGGATTTATCAATATAGGAGTGTACAATTGAGTCCTCAAGTGCAACAGCTTCATTGAGTTCCTCTACAGTGCTCGAGATCTTCTTTGTATTGTTTGCCGCATTTATACCGATTATTGCCATGAGCACCAGGAAAGATATTACAGTAATTCCTATAACCGAAAAAATGGTTTTTAACTGAAATTCCCTGTCTATGAGTTTATTTTTTCTTTTTTTCATATAAAACTCCTGAATAGAACCTCAGCTTTAATTCCCATATAGAAAAAGTCAAGGAAAAATAAATTGACACATTATAGAGAATTTTATGAGAATAGCGGAGTATGTAATCAATAAGTCTGTATCCGGTTCATATCTCCTTCCGGCAGCCTAATCCAATTTTGAGGTAAATATATGGGTAGAATCATTTCTGTATCAAACCAGAAAGGCGGAGTTGGTAAAACAACTACAACAGTGAACCTTTCAGCTTTCCTGGCTTCAATGGGAAAAAAAGTACTGATAATCGACATCGATCCGCAGGGAAATGCAGGATTCAGAATCGGCATAACCGCAGAAGAGATCGAAACAACCATCTATGAAGTAATGCTTGGTGAGATCCCTGTTGAAGAAGCAATATTCAAGACAGACATAGAAGACCTTTACCTTATACCATCGAACATTCACCTCTCAGGAGCACAGGTAGACCTGCTGGATTCACAGGGGAAGGAATACATCCTTAAAAACGCGCTCAAAGAGATAAAAGACAATTTTCACTATATTCTGATAGACTGCCCTCCGTCTCTTGGGATTCTCACGCTGAACAGTCTGTGTGCTGCTGACTCAGTATTAATTCCGCTTCAGTGTGAATACTATGCACTCGAGGGATTAAGCCAGCTTTTGAGGATTATTGCCATGGTTCAGGAAGGGCTCAACAAAAAACTCGGCATAGAGGGTGTGCTCCTCACAATGTACGATTCAAGGACAAATCTTGCCCAGCAGGTCGTATCCGATGTAAGAGAATACTTTGAAGACAAGGTATTTGAAACCATAATACCGAGAAATGTAAAACTATCCGAAGCTCCGTCATTCGGAAAACCAATAGGCCTCTATGACAGGACCAGCACAGGCAGCCTTACATACGAAAAACTTGCTGAAGAGGTAATTAAAAATGGCTAAGAAGGCACTTGGCAAGGGTCTTGGAGCAATAATATCCACATCCGCCACACCGGTTGAAGACATGGAGAAAGGGCTCACTGATGACCTTGAAAGAATTGTCGAGATAGATATTGAATCGATTTCTCCCAACCCTGATCAGCCCAGGACACACTTTGATGAAATCGGCATAGAGGAACTCGCCGAATCAATTAAGTCCATTGGTCTGATCCAGCCTATCATTGTAAGAAAAGCTGATGAAGGATACTACATCGTTGCAGGAGAAAGAAGGTACAGGGCAGTTAAATACCTGAACCAGACGACCATAAAGTCAATCATCATCGAAGCGGATGAAGAACAGAATTTTTCTGTAGCGCTCATCGAAAACATCCAGAGAGTAGATCTTGACCCGATAGAAGAGGCAAAGGCATACAAGATACTGATAAGCAGATTCAAGCTGAAACAGCAGGAACTCGCCTCCAGGGTTGGGAAAGACAGGGCAACCATATCGAATATGCTGAGGCTTCTCAATCTTCCCGAACAGGTACAGGAGGCTCTTTCTGCAAACAAAATATCAACAGGCCACGCAAAAGTACTTCTTTCCGTTCAGGAAACAGATGATATCATGAAATTTTTCAGGGCAATAATCGATAATGAACTTTCAGTAAGGGCTCTCGAAAACCTCATCAACGAGCAGAAGAAGGAAGAAGCAGAAGATAAGCAGCAGGATGAAAAGCAAAAAAGCCCACACATCAAAAAAATGGAAGACAAGCTTGTCTCCCTCCTGGGAACAAAGGTTGAGATAAAACACAATGGCAACAGGGGAAGAATAGAGATCAGTTATTACTCACTGGATGATTTTGAAAGAATCGTTGAAATGATTAAATAAGCAGGGGGTCTTACTCCTCCTCGATTCTGATCATCTCGACCCTGTCAGTTTCAGTATCAAGGATCGCAACAGAACAGTCTTCACCCCGGTGGTACAGAGCGCCGGGGTTTATTATTCTTGAACGGTTTGAAACATAATTTTCAAAGAAATGAGTATGCCCCTTTATTATATAGTCATACTCACCTGAAGCTACAGCCTCCCGGAACATCGGCACATTGTCACCATGAAAGACAATGAATTTTTTGCCTCCTGCCTCAAATGTGCATGAATGATCCATACACCCAAAGCCGTATTTCTCACACTCCATGTTAAGATAGTCAACATCAATATCCCCATTACCCAGAACAAAGATGCACCTGAGATTTTTGAAAAGTTCCACCATTCTCGGAGAAGTAAGATCACCTGCATGCACAACAAACTCCACTTCCCTTTCCCTGAAAAGATCAATGGCTTTACTGGTAAGCTCGATATTGTTGTGAGTGTCAGATATTATGCCGATGAGCATGTCTTCTCCTGGTCAGCCAAGCCTTGACCCGACCGGTATGTTTTGATCAACCTCTATTAGAACAGGCTTTGAATCCCCTGACTCTTTTGCAGCAAGAAGCATCCCGTGTGATTTTCTCTTGAATATCTTTGCAGGTTTGAGATTTGCCACCAGCAGAATCTTCTTACCAACCAGATAATCAGGAGAATAGTGAAGCGCCAGGCCTGCAATAATCACTCTTTCATCAAGGCCGCTGTTAACCCTGAGCTCGAGCAGTTTGTCAGAGCCCTCAACTTTCTCAGCAGAGAGAACCTGTGCAACCCGAATATCAACATTTGCGAATTCCTTTATATCAATGAGACCGTCATTTTCAGTCTCTTTCTTTGTTTCTTTTGCCTCCTTCGCAGGAGCCTCATTTTTTTCTGTCTTTTTCTTTTCTCTTTCAATCTTGGGGAAAAGTATTCCAGGCTCACCAATTACTGTGTCTGTTTTGAGGCTGTTGAGTTCGTAAAGTGATTCAATACTTCCCTTCTTCTCTTCTGCTCCAAGTGCCTTTATCACAACAGGGGATATGTTAATAAGGATCGGATCAAGCAAGACTGCAACAGCATAGATGGACTCAAGAAGATTCCTCATAACAGAAGCAAGTTCGTGTGTTTTTTCCTCTTTGGCAAGCTGCCATGGCTTTGATGTATCAACATACCTGTTGAGATATCTCACAAATTCCCAGAGTTTCTCGATTGCAATACTCGTCTGAAAAGTTTTGCTGAATTCAACATACTGCTCTGCTGCATTTTTCAGGTTTTCTGAAACCTCATCATGCCCGGCAGGAGATGCTGAAGAAAGCTCAGGGATTCTTCCGTCAAAGTACTTGTTGACCATATTGAACGTTCGGTTTATGAGATTGCCGAGGTCATTCGCCAGGTCGAAATTTATCCTGTCAATAATCATGTCATTGCTGAACTTTGCATCATTGCCGAATGTCATCTCACGCAAAAGGAAATATCTTATCTGGTCATTGCCGTATTGGGCAACAAGACTCTCAGGAGTTATAACATTGCCAAGGCTCTTTGACATCTTTGCATCCTCCATATTCCAGTAACCGTGAACATTGAGGTGCTGATATGGCTCTATGCCTGCTGATTTCAACATGGTTGGCCAGAATACGCCATGCGGTTTCAGGATATCCTTTGCTGTAATATGATTAACATGCGGCCAGTACTTTTTAAACTTTTCTCCTTCAGGGTAACCGATTGCACTAATATAATTTATAAGAGCGTCAAACCAGACATAAGTGACATACTCACTGTCAAACGGAAGTTCAACTCCCCATGAAAGACGGGTCTTTGGCCTTGATATGCACAGGTCTTCAAGTGCGTCGTTTTTGAGAAGAGCGATCACCTCGTTTCTGTAACGTTCAGGCCTTATGAAATCCGGGTTTTTATCAATATAATCAATGAGCCAGTCCTGGTATTTGCTCATCTTGAAAAAATAGTTCTTCTCTTCTATATATTCAGGCTCGCGGTTGTGTTCAGGGCACTTGCCGTCAACAAGTTCCTTGTCTGTCAGAAACCTCTCGCAGCCAACACAGTAATTGCCTCCATAGCTGCCGAAGTAGATATCACCATTGTCATACACCTTCTGAAGAATCTCTCTTACAACCTTCTTGTGCTTTTCATCAGTGGTTCTTATAAAATCATCATTAGTAATGCCAATATTTTTCCATGCAGTCCTGAAAAGTTCGCTTATGCGGTCAGTATACTCCTGTGGAGATGTATTGTTCTCTTCTGCTGCATTCACAATTTTATCACCATGCTCATCGGTTCCTGTGAGAAAATAGGAATCATAACCCAGCATAGAGTAGAATCTCTTCTGAAAATCAGCAAGAATTGTTGTATATGCATGACCAATATGCGGCTCGGCATTTACATAGTAGATTGGTGTTGTTACGTAGAATGTCTTTTCCATATTAAATTCCTTTTATTATAAACCCTCAGTCTTCTTCTGTACTCGGGTCTTCATTTTCACTGTTGATTATCTGGTCAACCAGTTCCTCTTTTATTATATATTTCTCCCCTTTTCGAACAAGGTCGTGTTTTGAAATTTTCAGTATTGAATCACCGCTCCTTATTCTCAGGGATTCGTCCAGTGTATCATATGAAATCACATGGAACACCCTCTCACGTGCAAGAATTTCAGCACCATACCTGGGCATGTTAACATTGAGTTCCCTGTATGTGTTGTACTCATACCCAAGACAGCACAGAAGTCTTCCGCACATACCTGAAATCTTCAGAGAATTGAGATTGAGGTTCTGCTCTTTTGCCATTTTGATCGAAACCGGCTCGAACTCCTCTCTCTGATGAACACAGCAAAGAGGCCTTCCGCATGGACCATACCCGCCTACCAGCCTTGCCTCATCGCGCACTCCTATCTGACGCATTTCGATCCTGGTTCTGAAAACAGCAGCCAGTTCTCTTACAAGCTCCCTGAAATCTATACGGTTCTCAGCAACAAAATAAAAAATTATCTTTGTTTTATCAAAAAGGCACTTCACTGAAACCAGCTTCATGTCGAGATTCTTGAATTTGGCCTTTTCCCTGCACAGGCTGAATGCATTCTTTTCGATTTCTTCTATTTCGGGCATTTTTTCTTCATCTTCAGAAGTCAGCTTTCTCAGAAGCTTTCCCTTTACTGCAATATCCTGATTATTCTGATACGATGATGTTTTTACAACCGCGCCCACATCCACACCATGTTCTGTTTCAACAACACACATGGTATTTTGATTCACGAATATATTATTTGTATCAATATAGTATATCTGATAACTGTTTCTCAGTTTAACTGCGGAAATTTCCATTTTTCCATCCCTTTTGCGGGCAGAAAACAAATCTGCCATTTATATTTTCAGGTAATGCTTGAACTTAATGTGATGACCACGCCGCCTGCGGCGGTGTGGTCATCACATCACCCCAGATCAATGATTGACAACAAGGCTTTTTTTTCAAGGAATTTTCCCGGCTTCTTCCGAATGAACCGACAGCAGCATGCTCTTTAAAGCAAACCTTGGATTCAGGTTATTTGCCATTCCCTTCATACACTCAGTCATTATTCTGATAATCTTCAGAATAATGTCATCATCCCTTATGTCTGCTTTATGAAACACTCTGTGAAGTTCCATTTCCCTGATATGCGATCTCAGGATATGCCTGTAGAGATTCACCAGGCAGGAGAGCAAAGTCTCAAGACCCATCTTCTTTTGAAGGCTGCTCATTTCACCCACAAAGCGGTCGCCTGTATTTACATGAGCAGATATTTCATAAGCAAGACCAAGCACATCACCAAGAATTTCCTTATCACACAGCAGGGATGCTGTTTCAACCGAACCCCCGGATATAGCGGCAACCGGTTCAATATCATCAAAATCAACATCTTTCATCCTGAGAACCTCAACCACCTCGCTTTCGGAAAGAGGATAAAAGGGTACCTCCATTGACCTTGAAAGAATGGTGGAAAGAACCCTTGACCTGCCTGAGGTTATGAGAATTATATGCGTTCCTGAAGGAGGCTCTTCTATCAGTTTCAAAAGAGCATTCTGCCCCTGAACGGATATCTTTTCAACTCCGTCAATAAGGATACCGTACTGCCCGCTTACTGACCTTCTTGACAGCCTGTCTATCAGCCATCTCACAGATCCTGGCTGATCTTTTTCTCCGATCGGGATTGAACCCTTTTCATCAGGAAGAAGTTCTATGACATCAGGAAACGATTTCTTTCTGATCTGAATACAGGAGGGGCATTGCCCGCATGGAGGATTTTCTGACGAACAGAAAAGCATTTCCAGAAAATTCATTGCAGCCAGTTTTTTTCCAATTCCGGGAATTCCGGAGAAAAGGAGACACTGAGGAATCATCTGCTTTGAATAAAGCCTTTGCAGTCTCTCTCTCTGTATTTTGTGTCCTGCCATGTAAGAATTATTCATTTGAGGATTTCAATAAACCAGGTCAAATACTAGACCACGGATTTCTTCTATTGTCTTCATGAAGTTGAATGCCTTGTTTCCCTTTGTGACAGCCTGTGAAAGTTCGAGAAGCTTTTTATTGACAATTTCAACAACAGTAAAATCAGCCCTGTCTCTTCGGGTTCTTTTAAGGGTTCGGGTCTCAAAACTCCCTTCTGAAACAAGTTTGAGAATCTTTTTTACAATGGATTTATACTTCTCGAGCTCATAAAGGGACTGCTGATCCAGGAATCTCTTTTCCTGCTCTTTTAGATCCATGAGAAGTTCATCCACAGTACCCCTGAACTCGAATTCCAGATTTTTTACCAGTTCAGACTCAAAAGTCTCTTTACCGGCAGAGACAGACGAGGAACGCGCCCTGCCCTTTATTCTGGATCTTTCATCCGACCTTGTCTCTTTTGTGGTTATTTTCATGAGGCAACTTCTGCCCTCTTGTTTATGGTACAGTTGCCCTCGAAAGCAACACCGTCTTCCATTATAAGGCTGGGGGTGATTATATTTCCATTTATTCTTCCAGTTGAAAGCAGGATTACTCTTTCGGTTGCAAATATATTGCCCCTTACGGTTCCGCCAACAACAACGAGCCTGGCTTTTATATCGGTTACAGCCTCCCCGGACTGTCCTATTAGAACCTTACCCTCAGTCTCTATCGTACCCTGGAAACGTCCGTCTATTCTCAGGAGCCCATTTATCTTAAACTCTCCCTTAAATTCAGAACCCGTACCAATGATACTGTTTACTATATTATCTTCAGCCTGTTTATTAATTCTTGCCATTTTTACCTAACCAGAGTCTATATTTCGCAAAGTCTCAAAAAGTAAACACCATATGCCCTGTTCAATATTTCGTCAACATGAAAACCTGTGACACAAAGAAACCGAAAATGCCAGATTATATGGGGCGATAAGTACTTGAGACTAAAACCTGCCAGTGTTTTTTCAAGTAAATTTTATTATATTCCCTGCTTTGCCTGATGCCCTGCAAAGGGATATGTGGCAGGTGTGTTAAATACTAAATCTTAAGGATACCTCTAAATATTATTTATCGGACTTCCCATAACTTATTAACATATCAACGTATCCCTGCTTTTTTGTTACCTGAAATTTACATGATTTATAATTTTATCCTTTACGAATAGAAGTGCATGAGAATAATCCGATTTTTATAATCTGCAGCTGTTCTGCTATTCTTTGCTATAGAGTTTCACTTCTGCAGTAAAGTTTAGAAATAAAAAAATGAAATCATTTGACAAAAATTTTATCTGACCAAAAGTCTTATTCAAATGACATGAAAATTAAAAGAAACGGAGACATACAATGAGAAAAAAAATATTGATTATCCTTACACTCATCCCCCTGGCTTCCTGTTTTATGACAGAAAAAATTACAATCCAGGAAATAATCAACGAAAAAGAACAGATTGACTCAGCAGACAATCCTGCCCGGGCCTACCTTCTTAAAAAAAACATGTCAGAAAAAGTCATTACCATCCAGGATGCTGTGGTTAAAGACGTAACAGAATCATCCAATATTGACTATAATTTTTGCATAATAGTCGACATACCGGTAAAAAACAAAAAAATTGAATGCTATGTTTACTCAAAAAATATCAAGACAATCTCATCCCTGGTTAAAGGAAAGACTGTTATAAACATCGAAGGCGAATTCAACAGGTTCTTTACCATGCTAGATGACTACTATACAAAAATTGAAATAATTAATGCATCAATAACAATAAAGGAAGGTGAATAAATGGAGTCTTTTATACAGAATCTCTTTGCCAGCAGAATCGGTGGCAATCAATTCGGAAAAGATGAGGAAATCTATAAATTCGAAAAAATAAAAAGAGCCAAAAGAGCTGCAACCCAGGCCAGGCCTGACATGCCATTGATAGATCTTGGTGTGGGAGAACCTGACGAAAAGGCATACGATATTGTAATCAAAGCTCTGCAGGAAGAGAGTGAAAAGCCTGAAAACAGGGGATACTCAGACAATGGAATCAGCGAATTTCAGAATGCTGCTGCCGAATATCTCAGCAATGTTTTCGGCGTAAACGATATCAACCCTGATACAGAAATAATCCATGCAATCGGATCAAAATCAGCGCTTTCCATGTTCCCGTCTGCTTTTATCAATCCCGGGGATATTGCGCTGATGACTGTTCCGGGCTACCCGGTATTCGGAACACACTCAAAATGGTATGGAGGAGAAGTTTACAATCTGGAACTGAGAAAAGAAAACGGTTTTCTTCCTGACCTGGATTCGATTCCTGTGGATATTCTGAAAAGGGCTAAGGTTCTTGTAATAAATTATCCCAACAATCCCACTGGAGCCAATGCGACCGTTGAATTTTATAAAAAGGTCATTGAGTTCGCGAAAAAAAACAGCATAATCATTATTCAGGATGCAGCATATGCAGCACTCAATTTTTCTGATAAACCCCTTTCATTTCTTTCAGTACCGGGAGCAAAAGAAGTCGGAGTGGAGATTCACTCGCTTTCCAAGGCTTTCAACATGACAGGATGGCGGATTGCCTTTGTTGCAGGAAACGAGCTGATTGTTAAGGCATTTGCAAATGTTAAAGACAACTATGACTCAGGCCAGTTCAAGGCAATTCAGAAAGCATCCATTACAGCGCTCAGGCATCCTGAAATAACAGAAGATATAAACAAAAAATATAAACGAAGACTTACCGCGCTTGTTGAACTTCTCAAAGAAACCGGCTTCAACGCAAAAATGCCTGACGGAACATTCTATCTCTACGTAGGAATCCCCAAAGGAGTCAGGAACGGACAGAGATTCAACAGTGCAGAGGAATTTTCACAGTTTCTCATCCATGAAAAACTGATATCCACAGTTCCCTGGGACGATGTTGGAAAATTCATTCGTTTTTCCGCGACATTTGAAGCTAATGGCCAGGAAGACGAAAAACGAATTCTCGACGAAATAAAAAGCAGGTTCAAAGACCTCAATTTTGAATTTTAACGTTTAAATTTTACAGGGGTGTGTTAAAATTCAGACACCCCTGTAAATCAAACATTCTCCAGAGGCCGAAATGAAAATCATACAAAAAAAATCCGCACGAATTATACTGATCATTTCAGGCATCATTCTGATCCTCTCAATCGCTTCCATATTCATATTCTACAGAGAAACTATTTCATATGATCAGACAATTAATGAAGATGTCAGTTCTGAGATTACTGTAATACGGGACAGGAAGGGCATCCCCTGTATTACAGCTCTGTCAAAAGAAGACATGTATTTCGCCCTGGGTTATCTTCACGGCATTGACAGATACCCTGTTATGAACTATTACCGCTCACTTTCAAAAGGAAATATTGTCAAAATATACGGACACGATGCATCTCCACTCGAAAATCTTATAAAAGCATCAGGAATCCGGGAAAAAACAAAAACCATAATCTCAACCCTCTCATCTGAAAATCTTGAAAACCTCAGGGCATACTGCCGGGGCATCAACTCTCTGAAAAATACAGTTATCTATAAAAACCTGACAAAACAGGAATGGGCTCCTGAAGATATCATAACAGTCTTAATCTTCAGGGAATGGGCTCAGGCAACACTGAACAATCTTGAGTCTGTTTTTCCTCTTCCTGATGATGCCATCAGAAAGCCATACCAGAAAATTCTGCCGAAAAAATACGTTTTTTTCTATTCAAAGGATGAAGCTTCTCATGCTGAATCCATACTGATGCTGCTGAAGCAGCTGAAAAAATATACAGGTACTTTCAACAGGGGATTCGCATGCTATCACAGGGGAACAAAAAGCGCAGACCTGTTTGCAGTGGACAGCTCTCTCAATATTTATCCTGACATATATCCTGTTCACGTAAAGCTGCCTGATACAGAAATAAAGGGATTAACTCTTGCCGGCCTTCCATTCTTCTGTTCAGGCAAAACAGGGAATATTACATTTCATACATTCACCCTTAATACTGACGTACAGAATTTCATTCTTCACAAAACAAGAAAAATCAATGGGCTTAATTATTATCAAAGCTCAGCAGGCTGGAAACGATTCACCACAAAGACAATACAGCTAAATTCCGGTTCCATTCAGAAAGAAATCAGAATGACAGACAAAGGTCCTGTTCTGAACGATCTCTTCGAGAAAGCTGTTCAGCAGGATGCAGTAGTATCTCTGGAATATCCCCTACCTGACGCAGATCTCATTGATTCACTTTTCGCACTTCCCTTTGAAAAGACTCCTGAAACTGCATACAACAGGGTATTCAGGGACCGGTCTCTTCCAAGGGTATACCTTTTCTCGAATGAGACCCATGCAATAAAAACAGCAACAGGAATAGTATCATACGGAGCTGACAACACCAGATTTTTCAGAACACCATGGCAGATCAAAACACTGCCTGTAAGAGATCTTTCATTTTACAGACAGTGGTCGCGCTCCACACTGACTGCGGGGAGTGATCCCGCGCCTGATACTCCATATCACCTTAGAAAAAATTCCCTGCTCTGCGATCAGAGATACACAAGAATTCAGAAACTCCTGGATGAAAAGCCTGCTATTGACGAAAAAAGGCTCCGGCAAATTCTTGATGACACTCAATCACCTGAAGCAGTAAAGTTCATACCGGTTTTCTCAAAAATGCTCAAAGCCAATCCGGTAACATCAGCAAGGCTCTCCAGAATATATTTCCATGACTGGAATATGAATATGGAATCTGAAAAAACAGCGCCTGCAATATTCACAGTTCTGCTCGAAACATATATTCAGGAAACACTGAAGGATGAACTTGGCGAAATGAAAAACAGGATTCTGGCAAACTCACACTATTTACACGACAACTTTTTCTCTATTCTCAACATGAAAAGTAATGTTCTGTTTAATGACACAGAAACAGAAAAAGAAGAAAATCATGAGGCAATATTCGACAGGGCCTTTCTGAAAAGCATGAGATACCTTAACCGCCGGGGCGGTCCTGTAATGGATAAATGGAAATGGGGATCTCTGAACAGAGGAAGTTATCACATACCGGAAAAACAGGTTTCTTTTCCCGGAGAACTCTTCAAGTCAGAGGATCATGCCTTTTCAGGATCACATTCCACAATTAACCGGGCAGAAACCGGAGAGGATTTCAGACCGGAAGAAGTAACATCCCTCAGGGGATATTTCTTCAGTGATAAATCGCGGATAAAAACCAGTTTTGCTTATTCGGTGAATCCCATATCAGACTTCTCATATGCGGGGATGAAACAAAACGGATTTATAAGATTCCACAAAATAAAAATGGAACACATGACGCTTATTATCCCCGCTAAAAAAAGAAAAGTCTTGCCCTGATTTCCGTCCTGATTGAAAATGTCACGAACAGATAATGATCTGTATTTTTGTTCTCAGTTTCCGACGAATCGGTCGGTACCAATTATATAATCCGTTCGCATGCTGTTTGGTAAAAAGGTCCCGGCAACATTCTAACAACGAAAACAAACCTGCATCAAGGAGGAAAAATGTATAACAAAGATTACGAGGCAATGCCTCCTGAAAAAATGAAAGAACTCCAGCTTGAAAGGCTGAAGTGGACACTGAAGCACGCATACGAAAACGTGCCCTTTTACAAAAAGAGTTTCGATGAAGCAGGATTCAGCCCTGATCAGATGAAATCGCTGGACGACATGAAAAGAGTTCCATTCCTCACAAAGCAGGCAATGAGAAGCTGCTACCCGTTCGGACTCTTTGCCGTTCCAATGGACAGGGTTATAAGAGTTCACTCTTCATCAGGAACCACAGGGAATGCAACCGTTGTGGGATACACTAAAAACGATATCGAAGTGTTTGCAGAGGTCGTTGCCCGCTCTATTGCATCATACGGAGGAAGCGAAAAAGATATTATACAGGTTGCCTATGGATACGGACTTTTTACCGGTGGTCTTGGGCTTCACTATGGATCAGAAAAAATCGGCGCAACAACAGTACCGATCTCAGGCGGAAACACCGAAAGGCAGCTCATGCTGATCAAAGACTTCGGAACCACAATGATTGCCTGCACACCATCTTATGCTCTGAATATTGCCGATTATATTGAAAAGAAGCTTCCTGATTATGATATTAAATCAACCAAACTCAGGATTGGAATAATGGGCGCAGAACCATGGACCGAAGAGATGAGAAAAGAAATCGAATCCAGGCTGGGCATTGATGCATACGATATCTATGGTCTGAGTGAAGTAATTGGTCCTGGAGTTGCTGCCGAGTGTTCTGAAAAATCCGGCATGCACATATTCGAAGATCACTTCTATGTTGAAATAATTGATCCTGTCACCGGAGAGGTTCTCCCTGAAGGTGAAAAAGGTGAAATTGTATATACCTCACTGACAAAAGAAGCATGCCCGGTTATCAGATACCGTTCAAGAGATATCACACGTCTTTATCATGATTCCTGTGCATGCGGAAGAACACTTGTAAAAATGGAAAAAGTAACTGGCAGGTCTGACGACATGCTCATTATAAGAGGAGTCAATGTTTTCCCGTCTCAGATAGAGAGCGTTCTTATGAGTATAGAGGGAACTGAACCTCATTATCAGATCATAGTTGACAGAAAAGGGGCACTTGATGATATCGAAATAATGGTTGAAGTAAATGAGAGAATCTTTTCAGATGAACTGAAAGTACTGGACAGGCTTTCAAAAGCCATTGCAGATAAGTTCAGAAGCGCCCTGGGAATAGTGGCTAAAATCACTCTTGTTGAATCAAGTTCAATCGCAAGAAGTGAAGGCAAGGCTGTAAGAGTAGTAGACAGAAGAAAACTATAAACAACCAAAAATATCAGGGAGGCTCAAATATGAATGTAACCCAGCTTTCGGTTTTTATTGAAAACAAACCCGGTCATCTTCAGGCAATACTCAGTATTCTTGCTCAGGAGAATATAAACATCAAGACACTGACTATTGCAGAAACCTCTGATTTTGGAATACTCAGAATGATTGTGAACGAACCGGAGAAAGGAGCCTCAATGCTCCGCAAAAACAGTTTTACATGTTCAACTACAGATGTACTCGCTCTTGAAATTGAAGACACCCCGGGTTCTCTCCTTCAGGCAATAGAAACTTTTTCAAGACGCAAACTAAATATTGAATACATGTATGCCTTTACTGACAAGAGAGATGAAAAAGCTATAATGATATTCAGATTCGATGACATTGAAGCTGCCAAAAAAGCTCTCCTCGAAGAAGGTTATAACATAGTGAAGAACATAGATTTAATTGGAGACTGAATAAATGGAAAAAAAAGTCTTATTGGGAAATGAAGCAATTGCCAGGGGCGCATATGAGGCAGGCTGCCACGTTGCCGCAGGCTACCCCGGAACACCCAGTACAGAGATACTCGAGACCGTGGCAAGAGATTACAGAAACATAAAATCTCAGTGGTCACCCAACGAAAAGGTTGCACTCGAAGTTGCGGCAGGAGCTTCAATTGCCGGAGCAAGAGCAATGGTCACAATGAAGCACGTTGGTCTCAATGTAGCGGCAGACCCGCTTTTTACATTTTCATATACAGGCGTAAACGGCGGACTGGTTATAATTAATGCAGATGACCCTGAGGCGTGGAGTTCTCAGAACGAACAGGACAACCGTCATTATGCAAGGGCAGCCAAACTGCCGATGCTCGAACCATCCGACCCGGATGAGGCCAGAGAGTTTACAAAAATAGCATTCGATATATCAGAAAAATTCGACAGACCCGTGATTGTGAGGATCACAACAAGAATCGCCCACTCACAGGGAATCGTAAACATGGAAGAGCCCAAAGAGGTTCCCGTAAAGGAATTCATCAGGAATCCTCAAAAATTCGTTATGATACCTGCATTTGCAAGACCAAGGCATAAGTTCATTGAAGAGCAGATGTCAACCATCATGGATTACTCGAATAATTCAGGCCTCAACCGTATAGAGTGGGCAAATAAAAAGCGGGGAATAATAACTGACAGTGTGGCATATCAATATGTCAAAGAAGCATGTCCGGATGACTCCGTGCTCAAGATCGGTATGGTATGGCCAATGCCTGAAACTATGATAAGGGAATTCGCAGAAGGTGTTGATGAACTCTATGCAGTTGAAGAACTCGACCCGTTCATTGAAGACTATGTAAAAGCAATGGGGATAAAAATAACAGGCAAGGAAATTATCCCGATGACAGGGGAACTCAATCCTGCAATAGTAAATGAAGCGCTCAACGGAGTAAAATCAGACAATTCCATTCCGGAATATATGAACGAGGTTCCTGCAAGGCCTCCGGGACTCTGCCAGGGGTGCCCTCATGCGTATGTTTTCGAGACTCTGAAAAAACTCGACCTCAATGTTAACGGAGACATAGGCTGCTATACACTTGCTGTTCTTCCTCCGTATTCTGCAATGCACTCACAGGGCTGTATGGGAGCAAGCATAGGAATGCACCTTGGTTTTGAAAAAGCTCATGGTGAAGAAATGGCCAGAAAGACAGTTGCAGTTATCGGAGACTCAACCTTCGTTCACTCAGGCATTACACCTCTGATTGACCTGGTTTACAACAAGGGAACCGGAACTGTAATGATACTCGACAACAGAAGCACTGCTATGACCGGCCACCAGGAACACCCTGCAACAGGAAAAACTCTGATGGGAGAAGAAACCCATGAGCTCGATCTCGAGATGCTTGTAAAGGCCATCGGAGTAAAAAGAGTGACAAAGGTTGACCCTAAAAATGTTGAAGAACTCGAGAGAGTCATAAAGGAAGAACTCGAGGCCAGGGAACCATCGGTAATTATAACCGAAAGAAAATGTATTCTTAAAAAATAGAGGTAGCAGAATGGCAAATGTAATATTTACCGGTGTCGGCGGCCAGGGAGTTATACTCGCGAGCAAAATTCTCATGGAAGTTGCAAAAGAGGCCGGTTATGACGTTAAGGAATCAGAAGTTCACGGAATGGCGCAAAGAGGCGGAAGCGTTGAATGCCATGTCCGTTTTGACGATAAAGTATATTCTCCTTTGATAGCAAAGAGCACTGCCGACTATATAGTG
>CAZEJW010000058.1:0-3015 GCA_964512685.1 uncultured Leptospirales bacterium
GGAGCAATTATGTCACTTGGCGACACAGGACAAAATAAATATTTTTATCTGATTCTGCAAAATTATGTGAAATAACGGGAGGCACGACAACTGACCATTTTATATCTCCGAACTTGTTTCCAACCACTGAATAAGTTCTGTCTGTTACAATAAACAGTTTATTCCCCTGATAAGAAGGCGGGATCGTGATTTCATTCCCCAGATTTCTTTTCCAGATAAGCTCTCCGGCTGTGGAAAGCCTGTAAACAAATCCTGCCGCCGAATAGACAAAAAGAGATTTCTTTGTAAAGGTAAAACCAGACGGTTGAGAGCCCTCGAAACTGTAAGACCATAGCCTCTCATCGTTTTGATAATTATAACAGAGAATCTCTGCTCTTGATAAAAGCAGATAGAGCCTCTGTTTTTCTACAGACATAGATATAATCTCAGAGTCAAACCCTACCTTGAGCACCTTTATACCCCTGTTTCTGTCAATACCATATACTTTTCCATCGTTAGTCGAAACAAAAACGATATATTCAGCACAGACCGGTCTGGACGTAAGACCTGAGCCCACATCAATGCGCCATGAAACTCTGAAACCATTGATTCTGTATAGGCTTCCATCCTTTGTTGAAACAAAAATCTCTGATGATCCCCTGCCCCTGGAAACATATGGATTCAAAGGCGAATCGAAATATTTCCTCCAGACAACCTTCCCGTCATTAGTATCGATTACTGAAACAGTTCCCGGCCTAGAAAAAAGATAAATGTATTTCCCGTTCACAAAAGGCTCTGTAAAAGGATTCGCTTTCGTGTTTAAAGACCAGATCACACCCCCCCTGGAGTCTAAACCAGTTAAGTTTCCACACCTGTCTATTGTTACTATAATACCCGGGTTGTTTATATATTTTATATATTTTATATCTGCCATCTGATCTTCAGACATTCTGACAGGCGGAACTTTCTTCTGAACTTTTTTTTCAATACCAGAAGAATCCTGCTCCTTTCTTTTGAAATCCCTGTAATACTTTCCTGTCTTCATCTCCGCGGGGCTAACAATTTTTTTCACATGAAGACTGCTTTTCATGAGTTTATTATATGAAATTTCTCCTAATTCATTTCTTTCAGTAAAAGAGCAGGTATTGTTCTGTTTAAGAATTACAGAATGGGCTTCATAATATGAATCAGCTTCAGCGGTTTTTTTATTATCCATCATCAGGCCAGGAGGAAGCGCCCTTCTCACACTTAACTTACCCTCGTATACTTCATATGAAACCAGGTCCCGCCTCTTGATTACTCCAATCAGGGTTCCCCTGATTGCGGCTACAGAGGTTGCAGTTTTAACACTTACAAGGTCCCCCTTCAGGAGCTTTCTGGTTTCCAGCAGAATAACACCCTTGTCAAGGTCAGCTGTAAATTTTCGGGATTGATCGCTGATCATTAGTTCGCTCAGCCTGACAATACTGTCATCGGCAATTCTCATCCTTAGATTCTCATTAAACACCAGTTCAAGGAAAGCATCCTTTCCGGTTTTAACAGAGTCATTCTGCTGAAGTCTCATACCCGGTTCCGGTTTAATTATATTATCATTTCTCAGGATGCTTACCGGTCCGATATAAGACAATAATATTGCATGGGATTTTATTTCTGGAGTATAAAAATTCTTTGAGATAAAGAATGCAAAGGCAAATAAAGATACTAAAACAAAACCAAAAGCCGGTTTTAAAATCCAGGTTACTCTGCTTTTATGACTCTTGCTTTCGGCACTATTACGGGCTTTTCTTTTTATTCTATCCAGCTCATCATCCGGCGCAGAAACATAAGATTCATCGAATTCAGCATTTTCAAAAAAAGAATAGAGCTTTTTCGCAGACACATGACGAAACCTTCTCTTTTTTAGGAGAGAATTCAAAAGATATTTTATTTCTTCCCTGCTGTTCATCTTCCTATATCACTTTTCTGTCCCTGAGATAATCGGTTATAAGCTCAATTGCTTTTTTCATTCTCCACTTTGCTGTTCGTTCTGAGCAATTCAGGATCTCAGATATATCAGAATATTTTCTGTTGTGATCAAACCTCAGAATAAACACAGACCGAAATCTTTCATGCAGGCTTCCAACAGCCCTGGAAAACTCCAACAGGTCAATATCCTTCAAAACTTCATCTTCGGGAGATGAGGCCTTATCGTCATCTGATCTTACATTAAAAACAACCCTGTCGAAAACATCATCAACCCTTTGTCTTTTCTTCAATGTATTTTTGGAACAGTTTACAGCAATCTGATATATCCATGACGAAAAGCTCATTGATATATTAAACTTGTCAAGATGTCTGAATACCCGGATAAAAACATCATGAAGGACATCATCAGTTGTATCATTATCTCCGGTATAGAAAAAAACAAGCCGCCGAAGCTTCAATGAATACCTTCTGTAGATCTCGTCAAAAGCCCTTTCATTACCTTCTCTGAAAAGCTCTATGAGTTCTTCATCTCTCAGTTGTTCAAGATCCTGCATCTTATATACATATACCGATTATTGTTTTTAAAGTGTAAAATTTGGCAGGTAAAACACGGGAAAAATATTTCCCATCTGAAATACAGGGGTTTATCTGCATCGTTGTTATTACATCAGGGTTTAATGATTTATCAAACCCTGAATACATCTCCTATCAGTCCTTCATCAAGCATGGCAATAAGATTTTGGGCCTTGTCTTCTATTAGACACTCAATATTACTGCTTGACTTGCCGAGCTGAAAATACTCATCAGCTATATTAAGAGCCGCGAGTATTGCTATCTGTGCCGGATTTGCCGAAGCCAGACCGGAACTCACTTCATTCATTTTTGAATCAACGAAATCAGCGAGTTCCTTTATATAGTCAGCAGAAGCATCTCCCTGTATCGTGTAGGAGTTCCCAAAAATTTCCACTGTTATTTTACTGCTTTCCATATCCGACCTCCTGACCTGCTTTACTTATCCTCTTCTTCAACGATCAGAAACTCTTCATCATCAGCAACAGCTTCTCTGTTCTC
>CAZEJW010000058.1:3025-24005 GCA_964512685.1 uncultured Leptospirales bacterium
CAGAGACAAGGCAGCAAAGCGGGCCTGAATATGTTCTCTGTTCTCTTCTTCTCTCGAATCATCAAGTATAAGCGCTTCATCTTCAACATCATCAATAATTATTTCATCATCGTCTTCAAGGAGTATTATTTCGTCCTCTTCATCAACAGAAGAATCTGTTTCAATAACGATATCCTCTCCTTCCATGTCAGATTCATCATCGATGATAATTATATCATCCTCATCATCACCGATACCGACATCAGATGTATCAACCGTCTCAACACTGATATCGTCTTCCTCATCCATAAAGGTTTCCTCTGAAACAAGTGGTTCATCCCTTACAGGCTCTTCATCAAACTCTTCCGAAACAGCAGGCTCTTCTGATACTTCTTCTACAGGCTCACGATAAACTTCTTCGCTTTCTTCCTCCACCGGATTATCTGTTTCTTCTGCGACAGACAGCGCCGGTGCCGGTGAAGCTGCAGTCAGGATATCCCCGGTCTGAAGCACATCAAGCTTACCAAGAAGAGAGATAATCTTTTTCTCAAGCATCTCTTCCTTGTCTTTTATGTCCTGCAGTTCTTTTGCAGTTTTATCCAGTTCGTCTTTGATTCTTTGAATTTCCTGCTCTTTTTCCTCAAGGCTGAGCTTTGTTTCCTCTAGCTCACCTTTCAGATTTTCATTATCATTTTCAAGGCGGGCATTTTCTGACCGCAGATCTCCTATCAACTGCAGAGCCTTTATCACTCTGTTCTCAAGTTCTTCAAGTTGCTGCATTGTAAGCATTCTGGACCTCCATCTCATTCATTATAAGCCAGAAGAACGGGATTAACTTTTTCTATTTTCGGCTTTTATTCAAGTTTTGTTAATAAATAAAATTCTACAGTACAGAAGAAGTATTGCCGCCTGATTATCCACAGAGAGGTAATACTTTTTCTTATTATTCCTACTTTCATCTTCAGGAATAAATACTGATCCGATATTGTTGTTATTATAGGCTTTTTGTTCTGCTTGTCAAATATATAAAAATTATTACAAAAAAAGAAAGCCCGTCATTCAAAAGGCAATACCGGCCTCAAAAACAAAATGCAGAAACTGAGAATAGTGAGAACGGATTAGATTGACTGAAGAATTGAAGCCTGCAAAGAAATCAGTGTTTACAAAATACCTCAGCCCGACTGATACAACAAAAGGATTTATGCCATACCCGGAAAGGGGGATTTCGTCTTCTGAATCAACAGCCGTAAAGCCTCTTGCATATAACATCTCAAGGCAGGGAATAAAGGGGGAAAAAACATCAGAATTGATTCCACATGAAAAGATCACATAGTCATTTTCAAGATTTTCATGATAAACAAATGCATCTTTAGACAGGGGATTCAACCCCAGAAGAGATGACCATGTTTTCCCCTGTACAGGGTTTACATTGAAACCTTCATAGAAATCACCACCGTCAGACTGCCTGAAAAGATAGAACAGGTTAGCATGAACAGACAATATTTCAAGAAGATCCATCCGCGCAGCAAGACCGGTCTTTATTTCATGATTTCCAAATACAAAAGACCTGAGACGGGTGCTTTTATATGCATTCCTTCCTGAGGGGAGTGTAATCTCAACCAGATATACCAGATGAAGGGAATCATTAAAAAAATCACCCGCATAATAAGCTGTCTTCAGAAAAATATCGCCCGTTTCCGCCTCTTTATAGTCTGAAAATTCAGGATGACAGACAGGAACCAAAAGCCTAAAAGCCAGGTCATTTGTAAGCCCAAATACAAGTGAAGCTTTCTCTGCAATCGCTGTTTCATCTCCTGTATAGAAATGAACAGACGGCCTGATTTCGACATCCTCCTCAAGAGGAGTAAAAACAGTATCTGTAAGTATAAATGCATGGATTTCACCAATACATAAAAAAAAGATCAGTACCATATAAATGACACTGATCTTTTGTATTGGCAATGACTTCATTTTAAGAAATATCAGGCAGCCTTCTCTTTGATTGTCTCGACAATTTTTTTGAAGGCATCCGGATCACTTACTGCGAGCTCTGCAAGCATCTTTCTGTTAAGTTCGATATCTGCATTCTTGAGTCCGGCAATGAGTCTGCTGTATGAAATATCATTCATTCTTGCAGCTGCATTTATTCTTGTAATCCAGAGAGATCTGAAATCTCTTTTCTTTCTTCTTCTGTCTTTGTAAGAATTCTGAAGCGCTCTTCTTCTGGCATCCTTAGCGGTACGAAAAAGTTTGCTTCTGGCGCCGATATAACCTTTGGCATCCTTAAGAATCTTCTTACTTCTTTTATGATGAATTCTTCCAGTTGTAGCTCTTGGCATTTTTTATCCTCTTAAATCTAAAATATTACTGCTGAGCAGACTTCTTTGAAATTCCGGTTGATCGGGTTTTACCGGAGATTCACAGAACCCCTTCAGCATATCATGCGTAAGGAAGCATCCTTTTAACTTTCTTTACTTCCGCTTCACTTGAAACAGTAACTCCCCTGAGTCCTCTTTTTCTCTTGGGAGATTTTCTCTCGAGCAGATGACTTTTGAAGGCACTTGCTCTTTTTACCTTTCCATTCTTGGTAATTCTGAATCTCTTTTTTGCACCACTGTTTGATTTCAGCTTGGGCATTACATCACCTCTCTATTATCTTTTTTCCAGTTTATTTTCCTGTTACCTTCAAACTCATAAACATGGTAATATTTCGTCCTTCCTGAGAAGGTTTTTTCTCCACTTGTGCGAAATCCTCCAGTTCTTCCTGGATCTTCTTCATTACTTCAAAGCCAAGTTCAGGATGCACCATCTCACGTCCTCTGAACATAAGAGTAAACTTAACCTTGTCTCCCTTTTCAAGAAACTCCTTGGCATGTTTTACTTTATGCTCGAAATCATGCGCATCTATATTAGGACGCATCTTGATTTCCTTAACATGGATTATCTTCTGTTTCTTCTTGGCGTCTTTTGCCTTTTTTCTCTGCTCAAACCTGAATTTGCTGTAATCAATAATTTTAACGACCGGAGCTTCAGGATTTTGTGATATTTCAACCAGATCGAGTCCTCTTGAAGCTGCAAGCTGCATTGCCTCTTTATAATCGATAATTCCCGGTTCACCCTCTTCTCCAACGAGCCTCACCTTTTCAGCACGAATCTCATCGTTAATCCTGTTTTTATCAGACTTTTCTTTCTCCGGCCTTCTCGCTTTCTTAACCAACATTACCTCCAGGGGATATTTAAAATTGAATATTATGCACTATTATTAACTGAAGCATACAGTATAATGATTATCTTTAACAAAGCAAGCATTCTGGTTAAAAATATTATTTTGAACAATAAAATTCAGAATCCCATACTTATAACAATCGACATAAAATCAACTAAATTTCCCGGGCTACTGTCTTTTTTTAGGATATACGGAAAACCGGGAGAAATCTCCCGGCAGAAAATCCTTTTATTTCCTGGTCTTCATGTCCTCTTTGACCATTCGAATAAAATCTTCAATGGAAGAAGAATCTGATTTTTCCTCACCAAGTCTTCTTACTGAAAGTGTTCCGTTTTCGAGTTCCTTATTCCCGACTACACAGATATATGGAATCTTTCTTGCGATTGCATCTCTTATTTTATAACCGATGGATTCATTCCTGATATCCGATTCAATTCTGAGCTCTTCAAACAGCATATTCTGTCTTATCTTTTCAACATCAGCGGCCTGTTCATCAGAAACGCTGAGAATAATCGCCTGTACAGGCGCGAGCCATACAGGGAATTTTCCGCTGTAGTGCTCTATCAGTATTCCAATAAACCTTTCAAGCGAACCAAGAAGAGCCCTGTGTATCATGATTGGCCTGTGCTTCTGGCCATCCTGACCTATATAGGTTACATCGAACCTTTCCGGCAGGTTGAAATCGACCTGAATGGTACTGCACTGCCATTCCCTGCCAATAGCATCTTTAATCTTAATGTCAATTTTAGGCCCGTAGAAGACACCCTCTCCCGGATCAATTGTATAACCTATTCCGCTTTTCTCCAGCGCGTTTCTGAGTGCATTTGTTGCTATTTCCCAGTTACTGTCAGTTCCAACTGATTTTTCAGGTCTTGTTGAAAGATATATGCTTCTGTCCTCAAAGCCGAACACTCCCAGCATATACAGAGTAAATTCAAGGACATTGCTGATTTCATCCTCTATCTGGTCTTCACGGCAGAAAATATGCGCATCGTCCTGAGTAAAACCTCTTACCCTTGTGAGGCCGTGGAGTACTCCGGATCTCTCATACCTGTAGACAGTACCCATCTCGAATCCCCTGTAGGGCATGTCCCTGTAACTCTTAATTCCGCTCTTGAATATCTTTATATGTGACGGACAGTTCATGGGTTTAAGGATATAATCCTGACCGTCTATCTCTATTGGTGAATACATATTTTCACTGTAAAAGGAAAGGTGGCCTGACGTTTCATAGAGTTTGGCACCTGCAATATGAGGGATGGAAAATAGCTTGTAATCTCTCTTAAAATGCTCAGCAATAGAAAATTTCTCGATTATGAACCTGAGAGCAGCTCCATTCGGATGCCAGAGCGGAAGTCCTGCACCAACCTCAGGATCGAATGAAAAGATATCGAGTTCTTTACCCAGTTTTCTGTGGTCCCTCTTTTTGGCTTCTTCGAGCATATTTATGTGTGTTTTCAGCTGTTTTTTATCAGGAAATGCAACACCATAGACCCTCTGGAGCATTTTGTTCTTTTCATCACCCCGCCAGTATGCTCCTGCAATTGACAACAGTTTGAAAGACTTTATCATGGAAGTATTCTGAACATGGGGTCCCCGGCACAGGTCATAAAAATCACCCTGCCTGTAGATCGACACAGTATCAGAATCAAGTTCTTCAAGCATTTCAACCTTGTATATCTCACCTGATTCACTAAAGAGCTTAATTGCATCCGCTCTCAACAGTTCCTCTCTTTTAATGTCAATGCCCTCTTCAACGATCTTCTGCATCTCGTTTTCAATCTTTTCAAGATCTTCAGGAGTCAGGGTTTTATTCATATCAAAATCATAGTAGAATCCATTATCCACTGCCGGTCCTATTGCAAACTTCACATCCCCGAAAACTCTCTTGATTGCCTGTGCCATAAGATGGGACGCAGAATGCCAGAAGATCTCCCTTCCTTCATTCGACTTAAAAGTATAAACAGAGAGATCTGCATCTCCTGTAACCACATAGTCGAGATCAACCTTCTGCCCATTGACTTCTGCTGCCAGGGCGGCTTTCTGAAGGCCTTCTCCTATTTTACCAATTATTTCATAAACATTCTGACCCTTTTCGGCCAGTATTACTGAATCATCAGGAAGGGTAATTTTAATTTCTTCTTTCAATTTTCTGCTCCGGAATTACTTATTCTAAGACACTGCCGAATCAAAAACAGATTCAACAGGCAACAGGAATATTCAGAATATTCCCGCTATTTTTCATACCCGATCTTTGTGCTGTAAAAAAAGCATAGTGCAAGACTAAGTATAATTTGGGAAAGGCTGAACTAAAGAGCCCTTTTGTTCAGCCAGAAGTTTTCTGATGCCTGACCGCAGGGATATTTTGAGGTTTTACAAGAGGGCTTCAGCAGCCGTTTTAAAAAACAGATATTTTGGGCGATATTGGAGTTGAACCAATGACCTCCTGCGTGTCGAGCAGGCACTCTAACCAACTGAGCTAATCGCCCTTTTCTTTTTTATAAATGACTTAATAATTTTTTTACAGGGGCATTGTCAAGATATTTTTTTCCGATCGCTGATTAATTAGAACAAGCGGAATTATTATCCTTTATTATCGCTCATTCATCACAACCCCCGGTTCAGGCTTACCGCATGAGATTCGGCATTGACCAAACCTAAACCGGGATCTCATAAAACTAATCCTCAAAAAAACAGCACCATATCAAATGCCGGAGGCCATGAATGAAAATATTTATACATTAAATTTAAATATAATTTTTTCTTGTAATTATAAGCTGATATTCAAGTATTCGTTTAACAGAGACCTTCTGACAGCAGAGACCCGGCAACCTCTATCCGGATGGTTCTGCCAATCTTCCGGAAGGTTAAAAAAAATCAGGAGAACAGCGATGATCAAAGAAACAATTGAAGACGGCATACTGATAGCCAAATTTGACAATCCAAAAACAAATTCAATCACATTTCAGACTCTTCTGGATATTCGTTCAGCATTGAAAAAAGTCAATGAAGATGATTCGATTAAGGGTATGATTTTCACAGGAGAAGGTAAATTCTTCAGTTCGGGATTTGACCTTACAACATTCCTCAAATTCGAAACCGGAGACGATATTCTTGAGTTTTTCAATATTGAAGAAGAAATGCTCTATGAAGTATTCACATGTAAAAAACCTGTAATTTCTGCAATGAACGGACACACAACAGCAGGCGGACTTATTACTTCAATGGGATGTGATTACAGAATAGCAAAAAATCATCCTAAAATAAAAATTGGAATGACTGAAATCAAAATAGGACTTGGCCTCACGATCGCAGAAATGGAACTCATGAGATTTGGCCTGGACAGCAACAAAAGCCTCAGAAACGTTATGTATTTCGGAGAAACTGTTGATGTAAACACTGCACTTGAAAGAGGAATCATCGACGAAATCGCCGAAGAAGACAATCTCATCCCAAGAGCAAAAGAACTCATCTGCCTCTGGATGGACCAGCCCGGAAAGGCATTCCTCTCTCTCAAAGAGGGACTCAGAGGACCAAGAGCCAGAGAACTGAGAAACATGCTCGATACAATTGACTGGCAGAATCCTCTAATTGAATGTCTTCTTAATCCTGAAGCAAGAAAGACACTCGACGTAATCAACAAGATGATGGGCAACTGATATAATCATAAAGCCGCAGGATAAAAACTGCGGCTTTACTCATCCCCGGCTTTTATCCTGCCTGCATTGCCACCCAAAAAAGGCTTGACTATATAAAAAAAATTAACTTGCCTGATAGTGTTAATAAAAATTAGTATCCACCCGGTAAAAAAGGCTTCCGGTTCACGGATTTCTTTAAACATGAACAAAACAGGAAAATAAAATGCATACAATTGAAGGAAAACTCGACGCAGGCAATTTAAAAACAGCAATCATTGTTGCCCGATTCAATGAATTCATTACCAGCAAACTGCTCGGGGGCGCCATAGACTGCCTCCAGAGGCACAATGCTGATGAAAAAGACATCACAGTGGTATGGGTTCCGGGATGCTTCGAAATCCCTGCTGCTGCAAAAAAGCTCGCTGCAAAAGGACAGTATGACGCAATCATATGCCTTGGAGCTGTTATCAGGGGCGCGACCCCTCATTTTGACTATGTATCAGCTGAAGTATCCAAGGGAGTAGCCCATGTTGGCCTTGAATCTGACATGCCGGTAATATTCGGAGTACTTACTACTGACACAATTGAGCAGGCAATAGAAAGAGCAGGCACAAAATCAGGAAACAAGGGATTTGACGCAGCATTCTCAGCCATAGAGATGGCGAACCTGTTCAAACAACTCAGCTAATGGGACACAGAAGAAAATCAAGGGAATATACCCTTCAGGGATTATACATGTATGAAGTCACCGGAAACCCGCTTGAAGAACTTCTCGAGTTCGCATGGGTAGAGGATGATATTCCGGAAAACATAAGAGACTTCGCAGAGGTTCTGCTCAAAGGAACCCTGGAAAAACTGGATGAAATCGACAGACTGATCGTCAGGTTCTCAAAAAACTGGAAACTGGAAAGAATAGGTCTTGTTGACAAATCGATACTGAGACTTTCGATATATGAAATGCTTTACCTTCCTGATATCCCGGCGGTTGCAACGATCAATGAAGGGATCGAACTCGGGAAAATTTACGGAGGTGAAAGTTCAGGGCAGTTCATAAACGGCATACTTGACGCTATCAGAAAATCAGAACTATCCGGGGAGGATTAATTTCCTGATGAAAAACAGAATCGACAGTGAACCCAATTTCAGCAATCAGGGGGATGAGTTTCCTGAAAAAAACAGGATAAAAAAAATAAAGAAAGCCGGCAGCACATCACCGGCCACAAAAAAGACATTACTGATCCTTCTTCTGATCATTGTCCTTTCTGTTACTGCTGTTCTGATTACAGTAAATTATGTTGATAAAAAACCATCATTCCTTTCATCACTTTCGCTGACTGATCAAAAAAAAGCAGGCATAGAATCTGCTGAAAAAACAGTTCCGGGCGCAGGAGAGAATCCTCTCCTGAAGCAGGGGATTGCAAGCTACTCCAAAGGCTTCTACAATGATGCGATATCCCGGTTCAATGAAGTAGTTGAATCGGACGCTTCTGATAAAGACAGGGCAACAGCCCTTATCTATATCGGCATCATTCATGACGAAAGAGGCGAACACGACAGGGCTATAGATTTCTTTACCCGCGCCAGGAAATTCGACAGGGATAATCCGGATATTTATAAAAACCTGTCTATCGCATACCGCCACAAACATGACTATTCAAACGCGATTCAAAGTGCGAACAAGACCCTCGAACTGAATGATGAGGATAAAAACGCCAGGCTTCTTTTAGGGAACCTTTTTTATGAAACAGGTGAATACAAAAAAGCCATCGATCAATACAGCCGCATTCTTAAGACTTCACCTGATCATGCTGCCGCTCTCTATAATATGGCAACTGCCCTTCTAAAAACAGGTGATGACTTTTCATCTGTTGAATACTTCAAGCGGGCAGGAGCGGCAGATCCCATTGGCAAGGTGGGATTCAAGTCATACTCCAGGCTCGGAGCGCTCTACATTCAGCAGAAAGGGTATGAAAAAGCCCTTGAATACCTGAAGAAGGCAATATCCATCAAACCCGAAAATGCTCAGGCAAGATACAACATGGGAATAGCGCTTAACAGCCTTGGCAGAAACGATGAAGCGCTGAAAGAACTCTCAAAAGCAGAAGAACTCGGAGCAAAGGACTCTGAACTTCTCCAGAACATTGCAGGCACCTATTTCTCAATGAAAAACTTTGACAAGAGCCTTGGTGCATATAATAAAATACTGGCAATAAATAACAGGAATGTAAAGATTCTTTCAAGGATTGCAGAACTCCACTATAAAAAAGGTGACCTTGACAGCGCTTTTGATACCTACAGAAAAATAACAAAGCTTGAACCTGCAACCGAAAATGCAAGGATCGCATTCATGAATATGGGGAACATTCTCGATGACACGGGCAGATATAAAGAGGCAATTGAGATGTTTCAGAAAGCAATTACAATAAACCCGAACGATGACTCAACATATTTCAACATGGGCCTTACGTATAAAAAATTCAAAAAACCTGAACTGGCAGTTACAGCATGGAAAAAGGCTTCTGAAATCAACAGCAAAGCCCCTTCCCCGCTTCTTGCAATTGCAGACATGTATTACGAAAAAGAGGCCTATGACCTTGCCGAAAAGGCATATCAGGATGTTCTTGAAAAATGGCCAAACCTTGAAGAGGCTCATTTCAAAATGGGGTCTCTTTATTACAGGCAGGGGCAGCTCGACTATGCCATGAACGCCTTTGGCAGAGTTCTTAAAATAAGCGATAAAAGTGATCTTGCAAGAAAATCACTCATAAACACAGGCATAATAATATCAAGGCTTCATACGGATGAAGAATCCATGAAAAGGGCTCTTCAGTCAGTTCAAAAAGCACTTCTTCTGAAACCAGGGGATCCTGAAGCGCTGTTTGCAATGGGCGTTATTTACTCGAGAATCGATTCATTTGACAAAGCCCTTGAGACATTTCACCAGGTACTGAAAGCCAGCAGAGACTCAAAACTGGTTTCGCAAACATACAATAACATCGGAAAGAACTATTACTCACAGAAAAAATACCGCAAAGCACTTCAGGCCTTCTCCAGAGCGGTTGATGAAGATCCTCAGAATGAAGAGATAAGGCTCAACAGAAAGACTGCAATGAAGGCATACGAGGCTGAGCTGGAAGGCAGATAATGAAACTCACAGACAGAAAGTATCTCCAGAAAATTGAAAAGGACATTCTGGCTCCATATGCATCCCACTCTGATGAATCAAGGGGGCGCGTTCATGATGAGCCTTCACATGAATACAGAACAGAATTTCAACGGGACAGGGAACGCATCATCCACTCCAGGGCATTCAGAAGGCTTGAATACAAGACCCAGGTATTCATTAATCATGAAGGAGATCACTACCGGACAAGACTCACTCATACAATTGAGGTTTCACAGATAGCAAGAACCATTGCAAGGGCTCTCAGGCTGAACGAAGACCTTGCAGAGAGCATAGCACTTGCCCACGACCTTGGACATACGCCCTTTGGCCATGCAGGAGAAAGAGAACTCAATGAACTGCTGAGAGATCACAATGGGTTCGAGCACAATAACCAGAGCCTGAGAGTGGTTGAAATTCTTGAGAAGAGGTATAAAAACTTCAGAGGCCTGAATCTCACCTACGAGACAAGAGAGGGAATAATCAAACATTCATCTCCTTATGATCACCCGGAGGTTTCGCCTTATCATCCTGAAGAGCAGCCATCCCTGGAAGCGCAGATAATCGACATAGCTGATGAGATTGCATATAACAATCATGATCTTGATGACGGTCTCAGCTCAGGTCTGCTGACGCTCGCGGAGGTTCAGGACCTTAAAATATGGAAAATAGCAACAGAGAAATACACAGGAGAACTTCCTGGTGACAAAAAAATAATGATACGTGAAATAATCCGAAATATAATAAATATATTTGTCTCAGACCTGCTCAACTGCACACTAACAAGGATCAATGATCTTTCCATAAAAAGCTGCGCTGACGTAAGAAACTCAAATGAAAAGCTTGCTGGGTTCAATCATGAAATCAAGACTGCAAATACCGAGCTAAAACTTTTTCTCAGAGAAAGACTCTACCAGCACTACCGCGTTGCACGAATGACAATAAAGGCGCAGAAGGTGGTAAGGGAACTCTTTTCAATTTATACGGAACACCCGGACACTCTACCTGACAGCTACCAGAAAAGAATAGAACAGGACGGCCTGTACCTGACAGTTACCGATTACATTGCAGGTATGACTGACAGGTTTGCACTCGAGGAACATCAGAAGCTTACAGACCCGGCAATAAGAGTTTAGGAGGATTAGAATGACAGACAAAACCATTGTGATTCCTGAAGAAATCAGGGAAAAAATTGAATCAGGTGAATTCGTGATCGATGAAATAATACTCGATAAAGACGGCAACTGGTTTCATAATGGGCAGCCATTCACCAATCAGAAAATAATCGATCTTTTCAACAGATCAATACATATAACAGAAGACGGATCATATGCCCTTCATTATGATGTATACACATACCCGATCATAGTGGAGGATGTTCCCTTCTTTATCTCAGGAGTAAGGTTCGATGGATTCGGAGACTTTGAAAAAATATTCATCAATACTTCAGACGGGGGAACAGAAGAACTTGACATATGCACTCTCTACTACAGGAAAAGCAACAATGCCCTTTACTGCCGGATAAAGGAAGGCGTCTTCCCGGCCAAGTTCAGGCGATCACCATCCTTCCATGTTCTTGAAAGACTTGATGAGGTAAATGGCGAATTCATCCTCAATCTCTGCGGCAGAAAGATCTCTCTCAACCAGGTCGATTAGCCATCAGTTTCAACAATACTGACAGAAGTCATAAATCACACGGAAACACCACGATCAGGAAACACAAAATGAAAAAATACATCAACGTGACTCTCATACTTGCCCTGGCAGGCTCTGTTCTCTCAGCAGCCCTGCTAGTTCAGCATTATTACCCCCAGATCAGTACTGGTCCTCTGGCTTGTTCTGACGGATTGACTAATTCATGTGTTTCTATAAGTCTTTCAGAATTCTCGTCGTTACTGGGAATCCCTCTTGCTGCGTGGGGACTGCTGTTTTATCTTTTCACCCTGTTCTTTCTGCTGGTCTGCGACTATGCATCCGGGGAATACAGCATTGCGGGGCTCATTATCATTTTGCCGCTTTCTTCTGTTGCTCTTCTTATCGACATGGGATTATTTGCCATTCTTATAAAACTCGATGCAATGTGCAGACTCTGTATATCAACCTATGTTGTCAATTTTCTGATATTCATCACCATGCTTATGTGGTACAGAAAAGAAAAACAGGGGGGATTCAGCCTTCGCGATTCTTTTATAAGCCTTGTGAAAATACAGAAGACCAGCGATAAAAAAGCAGTGATAGCCCTGTCTGTGATACTGGTCTTTTTTCTCACATTTTCTGTTTTTTCATCATCCTATATAATGAAACTCAGGTCAGGAACAGACAGCATATCCGCAGAGGAAGTTCAGGGCTTCCTCAAGGAATTCTACGCATCTGAAAAGGAAATACCTGAGCTGCCTGAGCAGGGGATGCTTGCAGGTAACCCTGATGCAGAGGTTGAAATTATTGTATTTACTGACTTCCTGTGTTCGGCATGTCATCAGTTTTTCAGGACAGAGCAGTATCTCTTTTCAAAATTCAGAGATAAAATAAAGGTAATTCACTATCACTACCCTCTTGACAGTGACTGCAATTTTGATATAAAGCGGACTCAATACAAAAGTTCGTGCAAGTCATCAAAGGCGATTATCGCTGCCCACAAAAACGGGTTCTTTGAAAAATACCTGGTTACCCACTTTCTTGATTACAAAAAAATCAGAAAAGATTATTCAAAGGATACAGCCATGACAGTTCTTGCAAAAACAGGCGAGTCACCTGAAACAGCAAAAAAATTCAGCGCCGCTTTTGATTCAAAGGAAACCCTGAATTATATAAAGAGGGATATATCCTTCGCAGTAAGAAACAAAATCAATGCTACTCCTACAATGTTCATTGCAGGAAGAAAGATCGTTGGACTTCCACCTGCAAAATACCTTGCAGCAGTAATAGAGAATGAGCTGAAGAATCCATCAGAGCCACAGCAAAAGAAAAAAGAATAGAGTATACAGTAAGGGTTCAGTTTTTGAACCCTTACACATCATCGAAATCATTTAGCTTACAAAAACCCTTCAACTACCAAATATTTAAAAGCAATGATTTCATATGAAGGGATATACCGCCATGAGAATTTTACAGTCCCCAAAGAAGCATTACGTGAAGCTATTATAAACTCAATAGTTCATAAGGATTACAGCAGCAACATCCCAATTCAGATATCTGTGTATAATGACTGCCTGATGATATGGAACAGTGGCCATTTATATGAAGGATGGACAATAGAAAACCTCTTTCAAAAGCACTCATCGGCACCTTTTAATCCAGAGATTGCCAATACATTTTTTCGAGCCGGTTTAATTGAAGCATGGGGGCGAGGAATTGAGAAGATGACCTTAGCCTGCCTGAAAAACAATATTCCAGCACCTCAAATTTCAATAGAACAGGGCGGATTCTGGATAAAATTTGATTATAATACTTCTGTGAAAACGCCGGTGAAAACGCCGGATGCCATTATTGATATTCTTCGAGAGCACCCGGCTTATACTCTGGCGGAGGTTGCTGAGATCCTGGAAAAATCGACAAGCGCAGTAGAAAGAGCAGCCAGAAAACTTCGTGAACACGGACGTCTCCGCCATATTGGACCTCAAAAAGGGGGCCACTGGGAGATCATAGAAGAATAGATACTCTGCATTGCATTCTGAAAACAATTCCCTAATACAGTAAGGGTTCAATATTTTGAACCCTTACAATGAGAAACGATCAAAAAAACATCTCTTTTTCAATATCAATGTGCCGGTAATAAAAACTTGACATTTAGACTATACTCCAATAATATTACTTAATTTTTGGAGTATAGTCCAATCATGAACACTGTAATAAATACATATAAAAGACTGCTGCAGAGCCTTCAATTTGAACACCACCGGTATATTTACAGGGATTTCAATACATCCGGAAGGCTTACCGGCCTGATAGGCCCAAGGGGCACAGGAAAAACCACCCTGCTTTTACAGTTCATCAAAGAGAACATTAAAGACAAAGATGAATGTATATACGCCTCAATAGACAATATATGGTTTTCACAAAACCGGTTGTCTGATTTTGTGAATGAGTTATACGAATCATATGGAGTTCGTATTTTCTTCTTTGATGAGGTGCATAAGTATCCTCAGTGGAACCAGGAATTAAAGAATATATATGATTCATACCCGGATATTAAAATTGTGTTTTCAGGCAGCTCCAGTATAGATCTGATAAAAGGTACATATGATCTTTCCAGACGCGGGGTAATATTCAGAATAGGAGGGATGTCTTTCAGGGAGTATCTTCTTTTCAATAATATTGCAGACATACTACCAATAACCTTAGACGAACTGATTAATAACAGGGCTTCTTTTGAAGAAACAATAGCAAGCATAAAAAAAATAAAGGGGCATTTCAAACAGTACCTGGGTAAGGGCTACTACCCTTTTTTTCTTGAGGATGAAGAAACATATCATCAAAAAATACTCAGGGTTGTTGAGAAAACCGTTTTTGAAGATATATCCAACTACTATAAACTGAAAACTGAAAACCTGGTCAACTTTAAAAGAATCCTCTCTTACCTTGCAACAATTCCTCCAGGCGAGTTGAATATAAACAGTATCTCAAAGCACATTAAAGCTGACAATAAAACAGTTCAAAACTACATAAACATCCTTCATGAAACCGGTCTTGCGGAACTTCTTAAAGAAAATAAAACCGGCAGCAGTTTACTCAAAACCACAGAAAAAATCTACCTGGATAATCCGGACCTGTATTCAGCAATAGCCAATGAAATAGGGAACAGTCCCGAACTCGGAACAGTCAGAGAAATCTTTTTTATAAAGATGCTTAAAAATGCAGGCATAAATATATCCTACAGTAAAACAGGCGACTTTGCAGCAGATGGAATTATATTTGAAATCGGTGGCAAAAATAAAGACATGAAACAGATAAAAGATAAACTCCCCAATGCATTTCTGGTCAAGGATGATATTCTCTTTGGCGCAAAACACGAAATCCCCCTGTATCTCTTCGGATTTTTGTACTAAAACACAGCCTGTCAAACGAACCCGGCATAACCCATGATCAGACCAAACACAGGCTATGCCGGGTTCGTACATAGCCTATGTTTGATATTTTCACAGTCGATGTTTACATCAAACATAGGCTATATCTGGTTCTGACATAGTCGATGTTTGCCTTCAAACACAGGCTATGGAGCATTTTTTCAAGCCTTATGTTTTGGCATCAAACACAGTCTGTCATCGATTTTTTCCAGCCCTATGTTTTGATGTCAAACACAGCCTGTCACCGATTTTTTCAAGCCTTATGTTTTGGCATCAAACACAGCCTGTACCCGGTTTTTTCAAGCCTTATGTTTTGATGTCAAACACAGGGCTGTCTCTTGTCTGTACACGATTACAGGATTCCTGGATTTACAGGATTAAAATACAAAACACAGGAACCTCCACCAGCTAATCCTGCCCATCCTGTTAATCACGAAAATCCTGTCTAATCCTGCCCATCCTTTAATCCTGTAAATCGTGTCCCTTTTTTTATTGATTCCAATCCGTTTTAAGGTATCATAAAAACACGGATTTTCAGGAGGACAGGAATGAGATTCCTTTCTATTTTATTATCAGCTTTATTATTTTCATTATCATGCAATTATGAAAATCCAATTGTGAAGTGGGAAGACGGGGATATCCCCTACTACTATTCAGGTGAATTCTCAGATGAGGATATTATGATTGTCGAACAGGCCATGAAGCAATGGGAGAACTCATGCGGAGTAATGTTTCATGAAGTACTGCCCAGGTCAAACGCATATGAAATAATCAGGGTTAACAACAGCAACGAATGGGCATCCAGCATTGGTGAGAATAATGTTTTCAATCACATGTATTATGGTGACGGATCAGGAGAACTGGGGCATGTGCTTCACGAGCTTGGTCACTGTCTTGGGCTCATTCACGAACACCAGAGGCCAGACCGCGACAGTTACGTAACAATAGCCTGGGACAATATCTGGCCTGAATATGAACACAATTTCGAGATGAGAGATAACCCCCTTATTCAGGAATCCGATTTTCCTTATGACTACAATTCAATAATGCACTATCACTCAACCGGTTTTTCCATAAACGGAGAGGAAACAATAATCCCTAATCCGCCCTACACAATTCAGAGAACAGATGCATTGACAGAATACGATAAAACAAAGGCAAGGGCAATTTACGGTCCTCCGTTTGAAGACTGACAAAGCAGGTACTGAATAAATGAAAAAAACAATACTAAAAAAATCATACCTTCTCATCACTCTTTTTTCAATATTGTATTTAGTTGTGCCAATGAAATCCTTTGTCTTTTCACAGGAGAAAAAGAACAGGGGGGATGTTATCGCGTTGAACGAATCCCAACCGGGGAGAGACCCTTCATCTAAAGATACCGCGGAAGAACTCGAAGACCTCAGGAGAAGAATCGAAGATCTTGAAAAAAAGACAGATGAAAGACACAGGCTCAATATAACCGGATTCTTCGACGTTAGTATATCTAATTATGAGAACAAACCCAATATATTCGAAGTTGGAAGCCTGGAACTCGACCTCGAGCATACCTACAAGGAAAATTTTCAGGTTGCAGCAGCTCTGGTGTTTGATGAAGGAGCTGCACTTGATGTTGGATTTATTGACTATCATATTTACGGAGGTTCAATATCTCCAAGAGGAAGACTTTTCGAGGAAAAAGGAATCCATATCCAGGTTGGCAAATTTGATGTTCCCATAGGAAACGACTGGCAGTACTTCGTCGCACTGAACAGAATATCGGTTAACGCTCCTCTCACTACGGAAATACTCATGGAAAAGGGCTACAATGACGTGGGTGTAAGAATGCTCGGTAATTTTATTGCAGCAAACGCCAGCCTCTTTGTACTGAGGGGCATCGAAGAGGGGTATTCGTACGGAGGGAACTCCTACGGTGGCCGCGTTGGTTTTACTCCATTCAACAATCCTTATCAGCTGAAAAGCAAAACCGTACCTGTTTTTGAAATCGGTTTCTCATACCTGCACGATGTCGACAAAGCGGGAACAACAGCAGAGCAGCTGTTTGTAGGTGACGTTGAAAGCAAGTTCGGTCCTGTTATATTACGATCAGAATATTACAGACGCGATAAAAAGGTAGGGATTCTGTTAAAGGGGTATCATATAACAGGAGCTGTTGACTTTGAAGAAATATTCAACTTTCCAGTGATAGTGTTTACACGTTATGACTTCTACAGATTTGAAAGGTACAAAAAAAGCGATGAGACCAATGACCTTAAAAGAATATCATGCGGACTTAATTTCAACATAGCAAAAATTTCGTATCTCAAGATAGAGTATCTCCATTTTCTTGAGTCATATGATGGATTCATGGAAGAAGAGTATTTCAGTGAAAATCTCTTCTACCTTCAGCTTATGATCGCATTTTGAAAAGGAGTAATGATGATAAACAATATCAAATATATACTTTCTGTATTTATGATTCTATCCGTCGCCCTTATGGCAATAGATCCGGAGACAGAGAAGATAATGCCCTTTGTTAACGATAATGGGAAATGCATGGCTTGCCATAATACCGACAGGATGAAGCAAAAAATCAAAAAGACCGCCGATGCATGTGACCGTTTCTGTATAAGCTGTCACAGAAAAACTGCCGATAAACATCATAACACTGGAATGCTGATACGTGAAAGAGAAACCCTGTCTCTTCCTCTCACCGGAAGTGGAAGGATGGCCTGTATAACATGCCATGATCTTAAAATAAAAAGATATGACAATACATCATGGAAGGCACAGAGCCTGTTCGACAGAACATTCAGAAGCAAAGACAGGTACAATACATATTACCTTACTGAAAAGAACAATGACGGTGCACTTTGTCAAAAGTGTCACTGAAAAAGAGAAGACTGGTATCTAAACAGAATAACGGAGGATCAAGATGGGAAAGGACAACAGAAGACGTATAGTTCTGATAAATAAAAGTTTTCAATACAAAATGATAATTAAATTCATTCTTGTAAATATTCTGGTAATGCTGATATTCGGAACAGGACTGTATATGTTCATGAACAGCGAAATCGACAGTGAACTCATGAAAGCTCACGTTACATACAAAAACATGAAGGATATGCTGTTCCCGGTTATTATAACTCTGTCAGTAATAAATGTACTGGTGTCATCAGTAATTATTTCTCTTTTTGTTACAATGGCCTCTTTCAGAATAGCCGGCCCCCTTTACAGATTCAATGAAATTGCAAAAAGCATTTCAGAGAGGAACCTGACCCCGCACACAGGCATAAGAAAAGGAGACCAGCTCTATGAATTCTCGAAAACCATATCTCTGATGAAGGATGTTCTTGCCCGTGATCTTAAAGCCCTGAGAATGAGAGTAGATGAGCTCAAAAATGAAATGGAGAACAATTCAACAAAGGATGAAAACCTGAAAAAAATATCAGAGATTGAAAAATTACTGGAAGAATATAAAATCGAATAAAATTATCAGAGCATTTCAACAGGATCTATATCTACTTCTATGTAGACATCCCTCGCAGAAATACCTTCTTTGGCTTTTCTTATAACGTTTCTGAGCGATTGCACAGATGATGATTTAAGAATTATATGATGCCTGTAATTTTTTGCAATCTTTCCAAACGGAGCTTCTGCCGGACCGAGAACCTGAACATCAGAATTCACTGAATGTTCCCTGAGCCTTCTTCCAAGTTCGGCTGATGTTTCAATCACTTTCTGTTTATCCTGCCCCCTTACGAGGAGTCTTGCAAGTCTCGAGAAAGGGGGGTAATTGAGCATCTTACGCGCTGAGAGTTCTGATCGGTAAAATCCCAGGTAATCATGTTGTTTAATAAACTGAAAAACCTGGTGATCCGCTCTAAGGGTCTGAAGTATCACTCTGCCCGGAGTGTCTCCCCTGCCGCACCTTCCGGCAACCTGAAGAAGCAGTGAGAATATCCTTTCTGGAGCCCTGAAGTCTGGAAGATTAAGGCCGATATCGGCCATGAGAACACCAACAAGAGTCACATCAGGAAAATCGAATCCCTTTGCCACCATCTGTGTTCCAAGAAGGATATCAATATCCCCCTCAGTCATACGGTCTATCAGTTCGTTCACTGTTGTCTTTTTTCTTGCTGTATCCTGATCGAGCCTGAAGATTCTGAAATCACTGAACTCATCCATGACGACTTCTTCGACCCTTTGTGTTCCTGCACCTACTTTGATGATGTTATCCGAATGGCATTCCGTGCAATGGGAAGGAACATCCATTGTATTGCCGCAGTAGTGACAGACGAGGTTTCCTGTGTTATGATAGTTCATGCTTATGCTGCAGTCAGGGCACTCAACAGGAGTACCGCAGTCTCCGCACATAACGACCGGAGCGAAGCCTCTTCTGTTGAGCAAAAAAACTGCCTGTTTTCCTGCGTCAACTGTTCTTCTGGCATAAAGTTTAAGAGTCGATGACAGAACCTGGCTTCCTGGCTCTATCTGAACTATCTCAATATCCGGGAGTTTTGATCCGGAATATCTCTTCTCCAGGGTGTGAAGTTTTATACTGCCCTTTTCACATGCATAGAGGGATTCCAATGAAGGGGTTGCTGATCCCATGACAACAATGCATTTCTCATCGATTGCCCTTGAAAAAGCAACCCTCCTTGCATTGTAACGCGGAGTGCTCTGTTCCTTGTATGATCCGTCATGTTCCTCATCCAGAACAATCAGCCCGGTATCAGGACTCTGAAGAAAAACAGCAGACCTCGTTCCGATCGCGATCTTTGCATCCCCTGAATAAAAACGGTTCCAGTTGTAAAGACGCTGATTGGGCGTCAGGTGACTGTGATAGACAATGAGATCATCGCCGAAAACAGCATAAAGTCTTTTGAAAATCTGAGACGAAAGAGATATTTCCGGAACAAGAAAAATCACAGACCGGCCTTCGTTTATTGTCTTCTTTGCCAGCTCGATATAGACTTCGGTCTTACCGCTTCCTGTAACACCGAAAATAAGATGATACAAATCACCATTATCACGGCAGTTCACTATACTAGTGAATACTCCCTGCTGCTCATCAGAAAGACCGAAATCAGGCCTTTCGGTTTTTTCAAAGGGTATCTTATAACGGTTGGATTCTGTTTCTCCGGAAGGCAGGGCAAGAGAAATAACTTCGCCCGGAGCAGCAAGATAATCAGAGGCAATTCTGTTGCACAGCTTCACCAGTCTTGAATCGAATATACGGCCTTCATCTATGACACCAAGAATATCCTTAACATCGAAATCCTGAGGTTTTTTATTATGAGTGCGGATCACAGCAGCCGGAAGTTTTCTTCCTGCGAAATTCACCCTTACCCTCATTCCTTCCGTTACATTCATTCCGGAAGGCACACGATAGGTAAAGGCGGAATCCAGAGGATAGCCGGTTAGAACATCTGCATATAATTGATTATTCATTTTCTGTCGATCTGATTATTTTTCGGAATTCAATTCTCTGTATTTCGAGAGTACTACTTTGAGTGTATTCCAGGCATCCCTCTTCATTCCCGGATTCTTCAAAAGAGTAACAGGATGATTTGTATTGAACCAGAAGACCTCTCTGCTTTCATGGATTATATTCTGAAGCGGCTTGATATTCCCCATAACCAGAACAATGGAAGGAGAAGTATGAGCCAGTTCCCTTCTGAAGATACCTATACACCTTTCGAGCATCTCACTTGGTTTAACCAGAGAATCTGACGACTCACACTTGATAAGATTTGTCACATAACAATCGGTAATATTGAGATCAATTGCAGCAAGCATCTTTTTAAGCAGAAGCGCTGAGTCTTTTCTAAAGAGATTCATCTCGAGCGCATCTATCATTCCAGGAGCATTGAGCACCACCATCACCCCGCTTTGCGCAGTGCCGATTGGTTTTTTCCGTATGTTAACA
>CAZEJW010000059.1:0-23677 GCA_964512685.1 uncultured Leptospirales bacterium
ACCGAGATTGTTCTTTATTTCATTTGCAAGATAAAAATCTCTCTCGTCAATGAGTACTGCCTTGGTTACGGGAAGCTCATCGGAAAAGCTGCTGATCATGCTGTCTATGGCATCCATTGATTTGAGTGATTCAATATCCACATCGTCAAGTTCTTCTTCATCCCCAAACAGGCCGGATGCAAGAAACATCATCTTGTGCCTGAATGGAGTGAGTCTCCACGCTCTTTTGAGGGTAACTCCAATATTTCTGTCAGCAAGAACAAGTTTTGCTCCCTTCCCTTCTGCAATATCAATGGCTTTTCTGAATTCCTCTCCTGGCTTGCTTCCTGTTTTTTCTGATATTTTTTTCTGGTAGGATGCCATAATGAACTGGCCAATAAAAAAGAATAGCTGCTTCTTTCTTATAATCTCAATAAAATCCAGATCCTGATACTTCTTTTTGTTGATCATTGACTGGTATCTTTGTTCGTCAAGTTCTACACATACAGTATCAGGAACTACCTCGTTTATGGTATCTTCAACTAGTTTTACGGATTCAGCTGAAACATGAGCAGTTCCCACAAGGTAAAGTTTTTTACCGTCGCCGAATTCCAGAAGGTGAATGTTCTGCTGGATTTCATTTATCTTTGGGTTTATATTATGATTCATGATTTTCCTTTTATGTTGGTCTTTATCAATAGCTGAACAGTTTCATTGTATTTCCCGGTACAATGCAAACAATTTTTTAATCTTTTCAGAATATTATTGGTACAGTTGCAGAGAATACCAGGAGTTTTATTTTAATATTAGTGAAATTCCTGATATTTAGTGGTGCCCATAAGTTTTAACAGAGAATCATTGCAACCTTTTCAGTAAGCTCGGCAGCTATAAAGGGTTTTTCAATAAAATCATCGATTCCCTGAGACTTGAGGTTTATTACTCTGTCATCCATTCCAAAACCGGAAGAAAGAAGTACCTTTACAGAAGGATTGATTTTCTTTAGCTCTTCATATGTTTTTTCACCTGACATTACCGGCATTGACATATCAAGTAAAACCAGGTCTATCTTTTCAAAGTTTTCATTGTAGATGCTCATCCCTTTGGCCCCATTTTCAGCCTCAAGTACAGTGTATCCTTTTTCTGTGAGAATACCCCTGGCAACTGTTCGCACAGAGTCTTCATCGTCAATAACCAGGATAGTTCCCTGTACTTTTAGAGATGATTTCCTTGAAATCGAATTCTTTTCCAGTATCTCCATAAGATCTGAGGCTGGGAAATATAGCCTGAAAACTGTTCCAATTCCAGGTGTTGAATCCACTTCTATAAAACCGGAGTGATTTGTCACAACATTGTAAAGCATTGTCAGTCCGAGTCCTGTTCCGCTTTCCTTGCCCTTGGTTGTGAAGAATGGTTCAAATATCATGGACTTTGTTTCCTTGTCCATGCCAACTCCATTATCTTCAACCTTTATCATCCAGTATTTTCTTAGTATTGCTCCGGAATGGCGTATTATAAAAGACTCATCAGGAGTAAAATCTTGAAGATAGATTCTGATTATTCCGCCAATGTTTTCACCATCCTTTTTCATTATAGTGAGCGCATGAGATGCATTTACAAGGATATTAAGAAGTCCCTGCTCAATATAGCCTGAATCAGCCTCTGCAACCGCTGTTGTTTCCGGCAGATATGTTTTGATCTCAACTTCCTTGGGAAAACTGTTCCTGCAAATCGTTGTAACGTGCTCAATTGATGATTTAAGATCTATGCCAGTGAATCTTGGTTCATGCTGTCTGGATACCATCAATAGTTTTTTAATGATATCTGCCGCTCTTTCTGATGCTTTCATTGCTGTTTCTATATAGAGATTTGCCTTCTCGGTATCTTTAATTTTTTCTTTTTGCAGTATCATCTCAAGAAGATTTATACTGCCCATGATTCCACCAAGGATATTATTGAAATCATGAGCAAGCCCTCCTGCAAGCTTACCGATTGTTTCCATCTTTTGTGACTGAAGAAGCTGCTCATCTTTTTTCTTCAGTTCCGTGATATCCCTGGTAAGAGCAATTAAATGTCTCCTTCCCCCGTAACTGAAGTTAGTAGCAAGCACCTGTACAGAAATTTTATCTCCTTTGCTGTTCATTCCTGTAGAATATGCTGAATATAACTCACTCTCCCTGATCTGCATAAACATGTAAAAATCATTATAAGCATCAGGATATACAAGGTTCCTTATTGACATGCCAATGAGTTCCTTTCTGCTATAACCGAATATTTTTGTTGTAGCAGGATTGACCTCTACTATGGTTGATGAAGGATCAACAATTATAATTCCATCCAGAACTGATTCAAAGATTGCTCTGTACTGCTCTTCTTTTTCTGCAAGATCGTTCTGTGATCTCAACAGTTCTTCGTTCTGAGCTTCAAATTCTTCATTGGTTGCCTCGAGTTCTTCCATTGCAGCCTGCAGTTCTTCATTTCTCTGCTGAAGTTTTTTCTGCCCTCTTTTTGTTTTCGTAATATCGAGTACTGTTATAATTCCCGCTGTTTTTTTATTGAAGGTTGTTGTACTTCCGGATAAATATATCCATCTTTCTGAACCGTCTTTTTTTACTATCTTGAATTCATAATTTCTGCTGGCAATCTTGCCCGAAACTCTTTTTTTTGCAGTATCTTTAACTATTTCAATAAAATCCGGATGAACAAAATCCCAGTAATTGAAGGATAATAACTCGTCAAGAGTATAACCTGTAACATCCATGACAGGCTGATTCGCATAAATCCATTTTTCGTCCTGATACATCAATATGCCAATCGGAGATGTCTCAGCCAATACCCTGAATTTTTCTTCACTTTCAAGAAGAGCATTCTCATATTTTTTATTCAACAGGACCTCAGTAAAAGCATATGAGAGATCCTGAACAAGATTGAGTTCACTGTCAGAGTAGCCGCCCTTGCGATTTGCAACAGCAATCAAACCAATAGTTTCATGAGCAATTTTCAATGGAACAACAAGAAGATTTTCAACCGGCAAATGACCTTCAGGGAGAGGTAATGCATCAGAGTCTGTCTTGAAATCGTTTATGATCAGGCATGAGCCTTCATCAATGGCTTTTTTTCTGATACCCGCAAGAGTCATGTTACTGAGTTTATTCAGTATCTCGGATTTGTCCATTTTACACAAAAAATGGCTGTTCTGTGAGACTGCAATTACATCATAGTTTCCTTTAGTATTTTTTGAGTATATAAATCCGGCCTCACTTTCTGTAATATACTCTGAAATGGCAAGACATCTTTCTCCTGCTTCCTGTTCTGTTTCAGCGGAGAAACCCTCAAGGAGTACCGAATTCAGAGCGTCCTTGTGTGAATCCCGAATCTTATTATGCAATTTTACCGCACGGTTTTTTCTGAATGACAGAAAAAGAGAGAGAATCAGGAGTACCAGTGAAATCAGCAAAATTATGATAACTATCTGAAGAAAATGAGGGTCACTAATCATAAGATCTCCATTATGCAATGCATGACGAGAATAAAAGGTATGCCTGTGCAGTCCTTGAAAAATGACCTTTGTCGGTTTTCCAGGACTGATCCATTACAAAATACCGAAATTTTAAGTCAATTATTAAACTTTCCGGTCAGCTTTCTCAAAAACTGTTTCTCATTCTGCCAGCCAATACAAATAATCCGCTATTTATTTTTTTAATTTTATTCAGTATTTATACCTAAAAATACTTTTTAGCGCAAGTCGAATAATAGAGTTTTTTGTTCTGCAATAATGTTTATCAATAAACACTGAATTTTATTACAGAAATGAATATTATATTCAGGAATAAATAGTGGAAATATACATTATATACAAATTTCTATTGTATAAATAGATTTATTATACTATTATGTTAACTCTATTTTCTTGCCCTGCCTGTAAAATTTATGCAGGCAGTATAATCAATGTATTATGAACTGAACCAATGAAGAAGAATAATCCGGTAATAATGATATTTCTCGTTCTAATCATTCAGCTTATGAATATCAGAGCGTATGCATATATAAAATCAATTCAGCTGGACGACAAAGGACGTCATGAGACATCCCTCGAACTTGATCCCTATTATTCCAATATCGCTTATATTTATGCCTTTACAGAGGAGCCTATACCAAAAATTTATCTCAAGGACGAAACAAATATCTATCTATTCATGATAAAAAATTTCTATATGCCGAGATATATTCTCTTTGAAGCAAGTATTTATCCTTTTCCTATTGCAGGTGTTTATATAAAAAAACATGCACCAGATTTTTACAATGATTCTCAGTTCACTCCAAGTTTCAATTTAACAAGGGCTATTACAGCGGGATTCCCCGAACCATGGGCTTTTTCTGTATTTTTCGGCAATGTTTCTGATTTCGTTGTGGGCGAAAATAAAGAGGTTGTTGGCCAGGGATATTCAGGCCTGCTTGTAAGTTATGGGAATAAACATATTGCAGATAATATTCTGATCGATGACCACTGGCTTGAAACGGAAATCAAGATAAAAGGAGCTGATATTCGGGCAAAACACAATCTCAGCTGGAGTTATGCCCTGGGAATCAAGCTTCATAGAAACGAAGAAATAAGAGATCAGCTCTATGTTTCCATCAAGAGAAGCAGAATAGATTATATTGATGAGGATATTTTTTTCCTGTGGAAATTTTTCACAAGAAACAGTGAGCAGGAATTCAGGATTGACTTTGATATGGATACTTTTTACAAAGGTAATGTTACTCGGTATTTTTTTCTCATGGGTAAGAAATTCCCGGTACTTGGCGGAAAACTCACTTTTGCATTTTCCATCGGTTTCCTGAAAACCATGGACAGTGCATATACAGGGAGTCTCGAAAGTGAGATCCGAAGCAGGTGGGATATTATCCTTCGTCCTAACATTCACATAAGGTTTGATTAGCAGGTTGAAAATGAATACAAAACAGACAAGTCTATTTACTGATCCACTTGATTCATGCCCATTATGCAGCTGCACGGATTTTAATCCATTGTACGATATTGATTCCTGGGACCTGAAATTTCATACTGATAAGTGCAGTAACTGCGGCTTCATTTTTACCAATCCACGGTTTTGTGAAGATATTATTGATTCATTTTATTCTGAAGATTATTTCAAAGGCAATGCAGATTACTCATATGTGGATGAAAGGGATATTAAGAAATTTGCTTCATATGTATGGGATAAACGCATAAAAATAATAAGGAAGTATGTTAAAAATGGAAATTTTCTTGATATAGGTTCCTCCTTTGGAGGTCTTCTTGAAAGTGCAGAACCTTTTTTTGAACCATACGGAATTGAACTTTCTCCATATGCCGGCGGTTATTCACAAAAAAAATTTGGGAAAAACATCCATATTGGAAAACCTGATGATCATCCTTTTGAACACAATTTTTTTTCTGTAATAACAATGATTGAACTTATCGAACACCTGCCCTCGCCTGTTGAGGTACTTGAAGAATGCTTCTGCCTTCTTAAAAAGGATGGCCTCCTTGTAATTCAGACAGCAAACATGGATGGCAGGCAGGCAATAAATGACGGTAAAGATTATGCCTATTTCATGCCGGGGCACCTGTCGTATTTTTCAAAAAGAAATCTTACGGATCTGCTTCATAAAACTGGTTTTTCAAAAGTCAAAGTGTATCAGCCTGTTGAATTTGGTCTGCTTCCCAAGCTTCTTAAATCAAGAGGATCATTCAAATCTTTGGGTGATTACAGACAGTGGCTGAGAATCAGCTATTATCACGCAAAAAGCCTGGTCCATTTCAGGAATTTCGCATTGACAAGTTCAATGGTTATTTATGCTGTAAAATAAGCATTGTTCTTGACCGCAGGAATCCTCCCCTGTATCTGTTTCGATGCTTGATTCCCGAGGATTAGTGCAGCATCCTTTGCACCCGCATTTGTCGTTATCCATATAACTGAGGATTGAAATGAAAAAATATATTAAAAATATTACCGCCCTTTTCAAAAATGAAGCTGATTACATACTTTCTGTTGTTCTAATGGCATCGTTTTTTTTCATTCTTTTCAGAATTGAAATCTTCAACCTGATAGAGAGTATTTATACAGAGCTTGAAGGATTATCCTTCATACAATATATATTTATGACGTTTGGAACTGATTCATTGTCGATTCTGATGCTGGTTATTTTTTTGCTGTTAATTATTTTTGCTACTTCAGGGAAGCCTTTTCTCAGGACAGTGCTTCTTTCATTCTCTATGATCATTCTTATGCTTTCCCTGCTTCTTTCAATTGAATTTTTTAGAGTATATGAAACCGGTTTTCAGTGGAGTTATGTGGGACAGGAAACACTCACAGGGCTTTCAGATGTGGCTGGTTCATATTTTGCCGAATCATCAACAGGCTTTTATGTTAAGCTTGCAATTGGTTCATTTTTTATTATCACTTTTTTCAGTTCAGTCAAACGGCTTAAGTCAAATGGCTACGAAGGAATCCCCCTTGATGAAAAGAAACAAAAACTGGCACTCTCTGTTTTCTTCAGTATACTGCTGATCGGTTCATTCATTCCCGGAGCTGACTCTGATAAGATGAAAAGGAGTTTCCCGGGGATACAGGAAAAAAGATTGTCTACCATGCTTTATGAACTTTCGCTCAATCCTGTGAGTGCAACATTTTTTGCTCATGATGTAAAGGATAGCACTGCTTACGATGAATCCGGAAAGCAGAATTTTAATTTCAGACTGAATACTGACTCGATACTTGAAAAAAGGATATATCCAAGAATAAACACAATCCAAAGAGGAAAGGAATACAACATCATCTTTTATTTCTTTGAATCAACTCCTCAAAAATACATGGATCTAAAAATAAAAGGCAAGAGTGTTGTCCCGAACTGGCAGAGACTTATGAATAACAGTTTTGTGGCAAACAATCATTATGCCAACTATCCGCTATCCGCTAACGCTATGCTTTCAATACTCACGTCTGCCTATGATCATCCCTCAAAGGATCATGTGATTCAGAAATTTTCAAATATAAAACTCAAGGCGATAACTGAAATTCTCAAACAGAGGAATTATAGAACATGCCTGCTTCACACAGGGGATCTTCGTTATGCGGGACAAAGACGGTTTTTAAAGAACAGAAAAATCGATAAAATAATCGAATATGACGATCTCAAAGACATTCCTCCATACAACAATAAGGTTGGCTGGGGCGTGGATGAAAGAGCAATGATAGAACCGGCCGTAAAATTCATGAAAGAAAAAAAATCACCATTCTTTGCGGCATTTTTCCCGGTTAATCCTCATCATCCCTATGCAATACCGGATGATAGTTTCAGGATAACGGAAAAAGTTACACGAAACATGCATTATAAAAAACGCAACTGGCTGAATTATCTGAATTCTCTTCACTATGCGGATGCGGCCCTTGGAGAACTGATTGACAGACTCGAGAAGGAATCTCTTCTGGAAAATACCCTTGTGTTCATATTCGCCGATCATGGTGAAGCATTTTATCAGCACAGAAAGAATTATAATCATCCGTTCTTTCTGTACGAAGAGAATGTTCATGTTCCTCTGATTGTTTATAATAAAAAGATTTTCAGTCAAAGGATTGATTTCATGGGTATTACAAGGCATGTGGATATTCTTCCAAGTGTTATGGATGCGCTGAATATAAGGCAGTTGCCAGAACAGGAAGGCATTTCTCTTTTCGGAGCAAGACGTGAACAGCTTGCTCTGCTTCATACATACTGGAAGGATGATATTATGGCCGTGAGAGACAGTAACTGGAAATATATCAGAAGAATGAAAGATGGTCTTGAAGAACTTTATGATCTATCGGAAGACCCTGACGAGATGAAAAACCTTGCATTAGAAAACAAGTCACTTTTGAGTAAATACAGGTTATATATCCGCGAAGCAAGGCAATATAAAATGTGGTATTATAATCAGATACTGAATAAATAAAAAAAAGGCAGACTGCTTTGTCTGCCTTTAAATAAGTGTACTTTATATGAAACTCCCTGATCCCGGGGGGTTTTGACTGCGCACCTGCACTAACACCCTCCACAACTTATGCCGGTATCAAGGAAGAATCCGCCTCCCCTTTCAGAATCAACAAAATCAATAATTACATCGGGTAACGTGCTTATATAGCTTCCAACTTTTTTATCGTATACTATATCAACTCCATTGTCTACTATCGAAGTATCTTTATCATCATCCGGCTCATCCAGAGCCAGTCCCAATCTGGGACCACCTCAGCCAAATCCTTCAAACTGAATTCTTAGAGCAGGATTATTCAGAGAAGACTGTTTTATAATTTCTCTGAGTTCTGTTGTCGCTTTTTCGGTAATCTTTATATTCATTACATTCTCCTTGAAAATAATCAAGCACTTTATCTTTTTTGAATTTAATAAAATTCTAAAGCTCTGTCAATATTAAATTTGTTTTTTTCAATGATAAATGCATGTTTTCCGGTTGAATTTATCTGAACAGACAATAATTCATCAGTCTTTATTTCTCGGAGGCAATGCTCCATAGTATTGATAAAAACGGGTTTTTATTTTTCCATTGTAGAGCTTTCTGTTTTTGTCTGACTTCCTGCCGAATAATTTTTCAAACTGTTCATGAGATGTAAGAACAAAAAACGACCATGTATCGAGTTCTGAAAAAACTTTACCCATTTGAGTATAAAGTTCTTCTGCCTCTTTTTTATCTCCCAACCGTTCTCCATAGGGAGGATTAGTAATAACACAACCGTATTTCTTTGATGAACTGAACTCAGATATGGGTTTTTTCTGAAATGTTATATAGTCCAAAACTCCTGCATTCTCTGCATTTTCCCGCGCATGATTGAAAACTCTTTTATCATTGTCAAAAGCAAATATAACAGGCGCTATTTCTCTTATACTGTCTTCAGCTTGTTGTCTTTCATCCTTCCATATTTTTGAAGGAATCCAGAACCAGTTTTCAGCTGCAAATTTTCTTTTCAACCCGGATGGAATATTGGCTGCTGCCATTGCAGCTTCAACAGGGATTGTTCCTGATCCACAAAAAGGATCAACAAGTATTCTGGATGGATTCCATCTGCTAAGTTTAACAAGGGCTGCTGCAAGGTTTTCCCGCAGTGGAGCTTCCCCCCTGCCTGTTCTGTAGCCTCTTTTGTGTAATCCGTCACCGCTCGTATCAATACTCAGAGTTGCAACATCTTTTAGCAGCGCCACCTCAATCTTAAAAACAGGTCCGTCTTCACTGAACCAGCTTTCAGGATATTTCCTCTGCATTGCCCTGACTACAGCTTTTTTTACAATAGACTGGCAGTCTGACACACTAAAGAGTTTAGATTTAACTGACTTCCCGGTAATATGCATTTTGCCGTTTTCCGGGACAAACTTTTCCCATTCAACAGACAGTGCCCCCTGGTAAAGCTCCTCGAAATCAAGAGCGCTGAACTGATTCATGACAATAAAAACCCTGTCAGCACACCTCAGGTGGAGATTGCACCTTACAATATCTCTTTCGTCCCCATTAAAGAGGACTTTACCATTCTCAATATGAAGATCAGTGAATCCAAGCTCTTTGAGTTCCTGTGCTACGATAGCCTCGAGACCGAACGAAGCTGTTGCCATCAACCTGTAATTAGACATTTTAACTCACATTATTCTTTGATTTAAAGGAAACTTTATCAGTTTATATCCTGTTGTTACCTGAGTAATTCAATATTGATTGAAACCTTTTTTATTATTAATAATTAATATTGAGAAAATTTTCTTTTTTTTAGATTTCAGCTAAATATATCGTCATAATGACTTACTCTTTTGGAGTTGACATAAAAGAATACCATTGAAAATTTGTCAAAAGAAAGAAAATAGAAATGACCGATAAAATTGCTAAAAAAGATGCGGTACAAGTTATATAGCTCAGCTCCATTCTGTGTTGAATCTTTCAGGGAGTGAATCAGTGAAATCATTGTCAAAAACGAATAAACCCGAAAAAGCATCAATAAAAAAAGATATTGTAATGCTTTTAATCTCAGCTGTTGTTTTTTTTTCCATCTCTTCCTGCTTCGATTTTTTTGAAAAATTCATTTCATTTTCAAGGAAGTATGAAAAATATGAAGTAGACGAAATCATGATGCTCATGGTTATATTGGCCTTTTGCTTCATGATTTTTTCAGTAAGAAGGATCTTTGATTTAAAAAAACAAATCAGAATAAGGATAGTTGCTGAAAATCAGATTAATGAGAGGCTTAAAGAAAAAGAAATTCTTTTAAGAGAAATTAATCACAGAGTAAAGAATAACTTTCAAATGATAACCAGTATACTGAGTCTTCAGAAATATTCACTTACTGATGAAAAACTCATCTCTCTTTTCGAAATATCAGAAAACAGAATAAGAACCATTTCGCATGTTTATGATATATTGAACCAGTCTGAAAACATGGCCAGTATACAATTTGATGTTTTTCTTAAAATACTTGCAAATGAATACTACAGTTTTAAGGGAATGTCAGGACATGATCTTGATATTATTATTGATGCAGAATCTATTGAACTGAATCTGAATCAATCCATCCCCTGTGGTCTGATTGTAAATGAACTTATTACTAATTCAATAAAACATGCCTTCACTTCTGAGAGTATTGCCTGCCCAGTGATCAGGATAGACATGAAACAGGTAGATGATGATATTCATTTTGGGATCATAGATAACGGGAGTGGAATGAAGGAGTCAGACAATGATTCCAATTCGCTTGGCTTTCAACTGATCAAAGCACTGATCAGGCAACTGAAAGGAAATATCTCATGGGAATCGACTAACGGAACATCATGCAGGTTCACTTTCCCCAGGGAATGATTTATCAGATTGTATTTGATTTTCATATTCAATTAAACTCCAAACATTAAAATTTTAAACATTGTTTACTCTAAAAAAAATAATGTTTTTCTATTATTATAATTCTGTTATAATAAATAACACGGTATGAGCAATCAACAAATATTTTGTTTGACATCATTAAGTTGAACGATCATCGATAATTAATTTCAGTAAATTCAACAGGGATATAAAAAGAAAACTCCTGAACCAATTAAATTAAAAGATGAATTATTACTGAGAAATATAATCCTGTATAATTGACATAAACCAGATCAGTTTAACAGGAAAAATAAAATAACGAGGAATTATTATGGGAACTGCAGAGAATGTTTTGTACAAAGAGAAACTGGTTTCAGCTGAACATGCTGCCGGTCTTGTTAAAACCGGAGATACTCTTTTCTTCAGCGAATTTTTACTTTTTCCTGAAGCAATTGACAAGGCTCTTGCCGCCAGAGTTGATGAACTGAGTGATATTAAAATATGGAGCACAAGTGTAACAAAAGTACCTGAAGTTATACTTGCTGATCCTGGCAGAAAAACTTTTATCTTTAATGATTATCACTTTAGTGCAATTTCCAGAAAGTTATGTGATAAAAACCTGATGAGCTATACTCCGGTTACATATCACCAGGGTCCGAGATTTATAAGAAAATATCATAATTATGATATCGCATACATAAAAACCGGACCAATGGACCCTATGGGATATTTCAATTACGGTCTTTCTAATTCAGTTGCAGCAGCCTCAATTGCCAAAGCTAAACTGGTAGTAATTGAAATCAATGAAAATATTCCATACTGCCTTGGAGGAAATAATGAATCAATTCATATATCCAGGGTTAATTATATTGTTGAAGGGAACAATTCGCCTCTTCTTGAAATACCTGCCGCAACACCAACAGATACTGATGTAAAGATCGCTGAACATATAATGAAGGAGATTGAAGATGGAGCAACAATACAACTTGGAATAGGCGGACTTCCAAACGTTGTTGGAAAAATGATTGCTGACAGTGATCTAAAGGATCTTGGGATTCACACTGAAATGCTTGTTGATTCCTGTGTTGATCTGTATCACTCCGGCCGTGTTACCGGAGCAAACAAGGCAATCGATCAGTACAAGATGACTTATACATTTGCCATGGGAACAAAAAAACTCTATGAATTTCTTCATCAGAATCCAACATGTGCTTCTTATCCTGTAAATTATTGTAATGATCCCAGGATTTTAGCCCTTAATCCAAAGGTTATTGCTATCAATAATGCACTGCATGTTGACCTTTTTAGCCAGGTTAGTTCTGAGTCTGTTGGCACCAGGCACATCTCCGGAACAGGCGGTCAGCTCGATTTTATTTTCGGTGCATTCAATTCTAAGGGTGGTAAAGGAATCATTGCCCTTAGTTCAACAAAAAAAGACAAGGAAGGCAATCTCCAGTCAAGTATAGTTCCAACTCTTCAGAACGGAACTATAGTGACAGTGCCAAGATCGATAACACAGTATGTGGCAACCGAATATGGAATTGTTAATGTAAAAGGAAAAGCAACCTGGCAAAGAGCCGAGGCGCTTATAAGTATTTCTCACCCAAGTTTTCAGGACGATCTTGTAAAACATGCGGAAAAAGTAGGAATCTGGGTTAAGTCAAATAAAAAATGATTTAATCTAATTTGAAAAAATATATTACCCTTACTTAACCTTAATGTAACGAGGTTGATCAAAGTAATAAGCTCAATGCTTGTTACTTTGATCATTACCATATCATGAATAGAATAGCTGTAATAAATCCGGATACTCCTGAAGATATAAAAAAAGGACTCATCTCTCATGATTTTGAAATACTTTCCATCCCACGATGCAGGAACCTGGCAGTCCCGATTCAGGGACACCCTGACCTTCAGGTTTTCATCCATGCTAACAAGTTGTTCTGCCAGCCTGATATCTCGCGGGATTTTTTAGACAAGGCTGAAAATCATGTTGAAGTAATAAAATGCACTGAGCGACTATCTCATATATATCCCGGCGATGTTTATTATAATATCGCCATAGCAGGAAACAGTGCTTTTCACAGGGAAGACCTGACATCCGGACTTATCGCTGATTATTTAAGGCAAAATGGTATCAGTATCTTAAATGTAAGGCAGGGATATTCCCGTTGTTCGGTAGTTCCGCTCAATTCAAACCATATAATAACAGCCGACAGGGGAATACACAACAGTGCAATCTCAAATAACGTTGATTCTCTGCTTATAACACAGGGATATGTAGACCTGCCTGGTTACAGGTATGGATTTCTTGGCGGTGCGGCAGGAATATTTGAAAATACGCTGTATTTTACAGGAAGGCTTGATCATCATCCTGATTACGAAAAGATAATGGAGTTCATTGCATCATGCAGGATTGATGTTTGTTTTTTATCAGAAAACAGGGTTATCGATCTCGGGAGTATCCTTTTTATCTGATCAGCTCATCTCATTCAATGGAACAGTGAACAGGTGAATCCCGACTCCTTTGAATTTTCCCTTTAACGTTTTCACTTCAGCTTTAATTTCATCACGTGTATTTTTATCGCATGCTGTCATAATGCAGTTGTTAACACCCGGCCATATATGCGTGCCAAGATGAGGTTCTCCGCTACCTTCTCCTTCTATTCCTGAAAAACGTGTATAACCTGATGAATATTTTTTGATTATTTCAGTGATTTCATCATCAATCGCATTGCTGTAAACTATAAACATCAGCTCCATTTTACCTGTCATATTTTCCCCATATCCGTTTTTTAATTTTGGTTATTCCTGAGTCAAGTATTGAGTACATGACAGGCAAAAATACAAGAGTGAATATGAAGGATGAAGAGAGTCCGCCAATGACTGAACGGGCAAGTGGCGCAGAAAGTTCTGATCCTTCATTGAGGCCAAGAGCCATAGGAATAAGTGCAAGAATCGTTGTAAACGTTGTCATCAGAATTGGCCTCAGCCTCTTTTTACCGGCCTCAATAAGAGCTTCGTGGAAATCATAGCCTCTTGCTCTTAATATATTACTATAGTCAACATAAACAATTGCGTTATTCACCACTATGCCTGAGAGCATCAGTACCCCCATGAATGATATAACATTAAAAGTTGTTCCTGTCAGAAACAGAAAGAACATCACTCCGAATGTAACCGTAGGTATAGTAAACATTATAACAAATGGTGAAAAAAGAGATTCAAACTGTGATGCCATTATTATATAGATTAACACCATAGCAAGAATCAGAGCAAGTACAAGGTCTCTGAAGGTTTCCTGCATATCCTTAAAAGAACCTGCCATTTCCACTCTGAAATTTTTTGGTTTTACAAGCTTATCTATCTCTTTCTGAATATCACGAACAACGGAATTCAGATCACGTCCCTCTGCCCGACATGTTATGTATGAAACCCTTTCCTGTTTCTTCCTCTCTATCGCAACGGGGCCTTCAGTAGTTTTTATATCAATAATATTTCCAAGAGGAACCTGTTTGCCTGAAGGTGTATTGATTATGAGATTCTGAAGGTCATCAATGGTTCTCCTGTCTTCTTCTCTTAGTCTAACTCTTATATCGAATTCATCACCAGCCTTTCGATATATTGAGGCTACTTTGCCGGCAATGTTGTCTTTAATGACATTTGCCACAACAGACGCATTTAATCCCATTCCGGATGCCTTACTACGGTTTACATTGATTACCTTTTCGGGCAGCCCTTCTTCACGGGAAACATCAACATCCTTTATCCCTTCTATCTTTTTTATTCTTTTCTCAACACTTTGTGTGAATTCACGTGACTGGTCATAATCATATCCGTATATTTCAACCGATATCGCAGCTCCTCCTCCCATTGATGAACCCTGATCCGTCTGATTGAAGTTGAATGTAATTCCTGGTATATCCTTTACTGCTTCTCTTACCTCTTTTCTTATTTCTGCCTCTGCTCTCTTTCTACTGGAACGGGAAGTCAGTCTCAGCTGTATCTTCCCGGTGTGTTCCTTGGTTTCGCCAAATGCTGCTGCAAATCCTTTTCCGTAACCGGCTCTCACGGATACTGCCCTGTATTCATTTTCACGGAGAACACCTGCTATTCTCTTTTCGATTAACTTCATCATTTTTTCTGTTGTATCAAGATTTGTTCCTACCGGAAGTTCTGCCATTACTGTGAATCGGTTTTGATCCTGCTCCGGCATAAATTCCATGCCCGTTACAGGAAGAAGAACAAAACCGGTAATAATTGAAAGAACAGTTAATCCCACAACCTTCTTCCTGTTAACAAGAGCTTTTGATATAATTTTCCCATACCATTCTTCCAGCAATGAAAAATGCTTCTCTGTCCAGGAAAAAACATATTCAATGAATACCAGTTTTCCGGAATATGACTTTCTTGTATTGCTGATAAAACGGGAGGTCATCATTGGAATGAGAGTTAGTGCAACCAGAAGAGAACACAGCAGGGAAAAGGATATTGTTAGTGCCATTTCCCTGAAAAGCTGACTGGCAAGCCCTTCTGTAAAAAGGAATGGTATGAATACGCAAATTGTAGTTAGTGTGGATGCGGTAATTGCCATTGCCATTTCATCAGCACCAAGCCTGGCTGCCTCTGATGGTCTTGCTCCCTTTTCCCTGAATCTGAATATGTTTTCAAGAATAACTATTGAATTATCAATAAGCATCCCTACACCAAGGGCAAGACCGCCCATTGACATCATGTTGAGTGAAAGGTCAAAATAATACATCATAATGAAAGTAGTTATTATTGAAACAGGAATTGAAAGTCCAAGGATCAGTGCGGATCTTATGTTTCTGAGAAATATAAATACAACGATTATTGCAATGAGTGCGCCCTGTATGGCATTGGAAGTGACATTGCCTATTGCCATTTCAATGTAATCAGACTGATCAAACAGAGGTTTTATGGTGACACCTCGGGGGGCAGTTTTTTTTATTTCTTCAAGTCGTTCGAGAATCCTCCGGCATACGAGAACAGTGTTTTTATCTGACTGTTTATTGACTGCCAGAATAATTCCATTTCTGCCATTTATTCTGACAATTTCAGTTTTATCTTCAGGTGCTTTGTAAATTTTTGCAATGTCTTTTAAATGAACCGGAGATTTATTCTTAACTGCAACAATTACATTTCTTATTTCGTCCAGGTTAGTGAATTCTCCCTGTGAACGCAGTGTATATTTTCTGCCTGGAGATTTAACATCTCCTCCTGCAATATTGAGATTTTCAAGTCTGAGTATATTTACCACCTGGTCAATTGACAGCTGGTAGGCCTCCATTCGATTGCGAAACAGGTCAACTTTTATTTCATCCTGAAATCCACCTCTTACGGTTGCAGATGCAACACCGTCAACCTGTTCTATAAGATTTTTGAGTTCATCCTCTGCGTACTCTCTTAATCCCACCCTGCTCTGATCTCCGGAAACAGCAAGCACCATTATCGGGATCATTGATACATCGAATTTCAGTACAACCGGAGGCTCTGTGTCTTCCGGAAGAAATTTCTTGATAATGTCAATTTTTTCACGGATGTCGGATACTCCAAGGGACATATCTGTTCCCCAGATAAACTCTACTCTTACCATTGAGATCCCTTCCTGGGAAACAGATGTTATGGTTTCAACATTGTTTACTCCGGCAACAATTTCTTCAATAGGACGGGTAACATTGCTTTCGATCTCCTTTGGGCCTGCTCCTTCATAATCAGTAATGATGACTGCAACTGGAAACTCAATATCCGGATAAAGGTCGAGTGACATCTTGTTGTAACTCACAAAGCCGAGTACTACAAGACCGATGAAGAGCATTATCGCGGTAATCCCCCTGTTTACGGACAGATCGGTAATCTTCACTCAGAACCCTCATTTATGATAAGCTTCTTTTTATCATCTTCAAGATAAACCAGCAGTTCATCCCCTTCTAAAATATTTTCCTTTCCCAGAGTTACAACTGTATCAGTTAAAGAAAGCCCTTTCAGTATTTCTGTATTGTAATTAACGGTTATTCCCTTTTCAATATAATTCTTTACCGCTTTACTGTTATTTACTGTAAAGACATAGGGCTTTCCTTTTTCATCATAAAGAATTGAATCTTCGGGAATTGTCGTAATATTTATCTTTTTCGATATGATTATCCTGACATCGCTGAACATTCCGTGTTTGAGTTTTGTGCCTGGATTTTGAATGAGTATCTTTACTTCCTGGGTTCGGCTCACAGAATCTAAAACCGCACTTTTCTTGTAAACGCGTCCTTTGAAAATTTTATCAGGGAATGCCGCTGTTTTAATTTCTGCCGGCATTCCGTTTTTTACCCGATTGATATCCTTTTCCATTATCCTAACAATTGCTTCGACTCTGGTCATGTTTACTATCTGTGCCAAGGGTACTGTCTGAGTCACTGCCATTCCTCTGTCTACCATGACCTTGCCCACATAACCGCTTATCGGAGATTCTACAATTGCCGGCATGTAGTTCATTCCTACAATATCACGGTCGAGTCTGAAAATTACCATTCCCTTGTATACTCTGTCTCCTTCTTTAATGAGAATATTCCTCACTTTGCCTGGTACCTGAGGGAATACATTGACCACTTCGATTCCCGAAATATCACCTGTAAGATCAATAGACTCTACAATATTCATTCTTTTTACAGAGACAGCCTTTACCGGAATTTTTTTTGATTCAGTCACTTTTTGATTGTTGCCTGATGAAGTTATGAAAAAGAGGATCAGTCTGTAAATTGCCAAAGCAGCAATAATAATTATTATAATGACAATTAATTTTTTTATAGAAAATCCGGTTTTCATTTCATACCCTCGTCTATTCTATTCTGAATACTTCCCTGCCAACTGCCCTGTTCAGCTCGGATTTTGCCACCTGATAATCGTGGAGCGCCTGGATATAAAGAGTCTTTGCATTTACTGCTTCGACATTCGCATCAAGAAGTTTAGAATTATCTATTATACCATGACGAAATTGAATTCCGGCTATTCTGAAAGCTTCTTCTGCTGCTTGTACATTTCCCTGCTGTGATATTATTGAAGCTTCAGCTGATTTAAGTTTAAAATAATTGATTCTGACATCGAGCTTTACATTCTTAAGCAGATCTCTTAGTTCTATATCTGTTTGATTCAGTCTGCTCTCTGCCTGTTTTTTCCTGCGGCTTTCTGTTGAAACAGGAGACCAGCCTCCCCACCTGTATTTTACTCCAAAGGTGATATTCCACGACTTATTCCATCCTTCAGGAGAAGATCCGGACTCGTTCATTTTCTGAAGAACTGCGGAAATTGCTTCATAGCCAGGTCCCATATCGATTTCTGCGGAACCTGAGGATTCAGTGTAAATCCTTGATGTATTATAATTACCATTGATAAAAAAATACGGCCAGAGGTATGCAGCCCTTTCAGCTCTTATCGCATATTCTGCAGCTTCTTTCTTCATTTTTATCTGTATAAGTTCAGGACGGTTTTTTAATGAAGCTGCTACAAGATATTCAGGACTGATATAATTATTTTTGCCTTCGGATTTAATTATTTTGTCGATCCCGGCTTTAACTGAATCAGTATCAATTACAAGTCGTGTTTCCATATCTCTGCCCATATGGACATTAAGCGATGCCTTTACGGATTCAAGTTCATTCCTGGTTTTGATGAGCATTGCATTCTGGTTTGAAACTGCTACACGTGCACGAAGAAAGTCGAGTCTTGAAAAAGTTCCCTTCTTATAGCCTTCCGTAACAACCCTGAAATTTTCCCTTAGAGCTTTGAGGGATTCCTGCCTTAAGCTGACTGTCTCAGATGCAAGTATCAGCTGATAATATAGTCTCACAGTCTGAATCACTGTATCTGATTTTTGCTTTCTTACAGAATTTTCGTTTATTATATGAGTTTTCCTTGCAGCCTGAAGACTGTTGTAGAAAATTCCCGGATTGACATTCAGATTGGCAGATAAAATATTAAATGATGCCTGGGCTTCTATTGAAGATGAATATCCTGTTTCAGCGCCCTGCCTTGTGTATGAAATATCAGTTGAAAGTTCGGGCATAAGAGTACCCCATGTTTCCAGTACCCTCTGCCTGCTTTCCTTGACTTTTTCTATTGAGATTCGGTAAGTTGCATTATTTTTCAGTGAAAGAATTATTGCATCTGAAAGAGACAGGTTGCTGTTATTTGCATTGAGATGAAGATGAAAAAAGATGCATAAAAAGATTACACTGACAGCAACCAGTGCTTTTTTCATGAATATTTTTTTACAGAAGAATTTAGAGATTGGTTTCATTTTTTCATTTTATGTTTTGTTCCAGAAAAGATCAAGAGTCATTCTGTTCTTTATACTCTCAATATCCTCCCATGCCTCGTTTGGTATCTCGGGTAAATAGATGGGTTTGTTGTTAGGAAGCAGCATTTTAGAGAAATGCCTGAATATTATCCTGAAAAACTTTTCTGAATCATATCCCCTGTATAGCTTATCATAGAGACTTGTGTTCAGGTAAATGTCACTATTTACCGCATATGATGAAATAAATGTTATCATCTGCATTACAACGAATATGGGCTCTTCAACATCGAATATCCCCTGTTTCACACCTTCCAGAATGGTTTCTTCTATATAATTAAACCTGGGGATAAGGTAATCGTTCAGCAGAGGGAAAAGAAACCTGTGTCCCTCTGCCACCTCTCTTGCCATAATTCTGTGAAAATCTATATCGAGTCCTTCGAGGTGGACATAAACAATAATATAAATTATTAAATATAATTTCTGGTATGGATCAAGTTGCCACTTTTCAAAAAATTTTTTAAATGGTTCTTCATGTGATAAATCCGTTCCAAACATTTTATTGAGTATTTCTGTATATAGATTTTCCTTAGTACCAAAATAATAATGAATGAGTGCCTGGTTTGCCTCTGCCCGTTTTGCAATAGAACCCATTCTTGCACCTTCAAATCCTTTTTCTGCAAACTCTCTTTTTGCTGCCTTTAGAATCCTGTCTCTGGTCTCTGTATTCTCAGTTGTCATCTCTGATCCTTTTATACTTTGATGATATTGTCTGATTTTTAATAATTAACCTCATCAGGACATTTTTCAATAGAATTACTATTGATCATGCCATAAATTTAACTAAAAAATTTAATCAATCAGTTAAAACAACTTTCTGTCAAGAATAATTAACTTAGCATAAGAACGCCAAAATTGAGTAATTCATAAAAGAGATAAATAATGATAAGGTGAACTATATTAAAGAAAGCAGTATTTTTGATTTGACGGATAATACATCAAATACCTACTTTAATCAACAGAAAGCTAATTCAGGCTTGAGAAATTGACTGTCTTATGTCTGTTTAATACCCTTAAAATATAATAATCATGAATAAAATAATCAAAATACCCTCAGCGGAAGAATGCTACAAACTTATGGAAGAGTATGAAATGTTTCCGAATATTATAGAACATTCCACTCAGGTAATGAATGTATCCATTGCAATTATCAATAATCTCATTAAAACTGTAGAAATAAACAGGGATCTGGTGATTGCATCTGCCCTTTTGCATGATATTGCAAAAACCAGGAGCATTAAGACCGGTGAAACAAGGCATGACCTCCTTGGTGGTGAAATGCTGAGAAAACTGGGAATGGATGATATTGCATTTATTGTTGAATCCCATGTTATAATAAAGAACTTTAACCCTGAAGGCCCTTTGGAAGAAAGAGAAATCGTTCACTATGCTGATAAAAGGGTTCTGCATTCATCAATTGTGACAATCGACGAAAGGATGGATGATATAATTGTTCGTTATGGCAAATATATTGAAGATAAAACACGCATCATAAAAAACCGGGCTTTTGCTTTTGAACTTGAGAATAAAATTCAGAATCATCTTGCTACGAGCATAGATAATGCTCTTGCGTCAATCCAATGAAAAAATATCTCATACTCGATTGTTATGTTGATGAACCTGCATGTTTCGGGGTTCCCCCTTTTATTTCACCATATCCCAGGTATATATGCGGTGCACTGATAGATGCCGGAATTGCTGAAGAAAATATCGTTTATTCTGCTATTGACTCATTGAGATCCAGTGAATACAGTATTACCAGTGAATATGCTATGGTTTTTATTATTGGTGGAGCTGTTGTACCAGGGAAATACCTTGGTGCAAAAATTGGCAGTCTTGCAGAGATAAACCGTATTATAAGCACAAACCCTGCCATGAATTTTGCTGTTGGCGGCCCTGTAAGCAGAATAATCAACAAAGCATCCAATGCACTCTCTATTGATGGGGATATCGAAAAATTTGCCCACCATTTTGTAAAGGGTGAGAATATTCAGTCGCAGAGAAGTACAGATGAAATTGCACGCTGGGCAGTCCTGGGCTCAAAGAAAGTGGTTGAACACCCTTATTATCCTGATGTTATCTGTGAAATAGAGACATCCCGAGGGTGCCCCCGGTTATATCATTGTTCATTCTGCTCTGAGGGACTAATAAAAAATATTGAATTCAGACAGGAGGAGGACATCCTTAATGAGGTTGAGTCTCTTATAAAAGCCGGTGTTCACAGATTCAGGATTGGCAGACAGGCTGATATTCTTCAGTATCAGACAAAAATGAATAATTTCAGAAATGGATTCCCGGAACCAAATCCTGATGCGGCAATATCACTTTTCTCAAATCTTAAAAGATTGAAGAATATGGGGGATATTACCATTCTGAATATTGACAATGGTAACCCAGGAACAATAGTTAATTTCAGGGATGAATCTTCCCGAATACTTCAGGAGCTGGGGGATGCAGTCACGCCAGGGGATACACTTGCGCTTGGAATTGAATCATTTGATGAAGATGTAATAAACGCAAACAACCTCAAGGTTTCACCTGAAGAAGCTCTGCTGGCAGTCAGAATCATTAACGATGTATGTGGAGAACGCAGAGATAATATCCCTGCACTTTTGCCCGGGATAAATCTGATACATGGCCTCACCGGAGAGACCTCCTCTACCTTCAGAAAAAATTATGAATGGCTGAAAAAAATTATGGATGAAGATCTTCTTCTTAAAAGAATAAATATTCGAAAACTTCAGCCTTTTCCTGATACTGAAATATTCAGCCGTATGAATAAAATCTCTCAAAAAACCGTAAACAGGTTCGAGTATTACAGGGATAAAATCAGGAGCGACATAGACCCTGTTATGTTGAAAAGAATATATCCGGCAGGAACTGTGCTGAAGGATGTGCATATTCTTGAAAACAGGTCCGGATATTCGCTTGGTAAACAAATCTCCAGTTATTCCATTACATGCAAGTTCCCTGTGGAACAGAAAACCGGAAGTTTCACTGACTCTGTCGTCGTAAACCACAGAGATCGTTCTATCATTGCCCTGCCCGGAAAACTTAATATAAATGCAGTTCCAATAAAAGCTCTCGAGTCCATTCCGGGGGTGAGCAGAAAAATTGCCGGAGATATTGTTCTGGCAAGACCATTTTCTACAGAGAAAGCATTGTTGGATTTCATTGATAAGTATAATATACCGTTTTTAAAAAAACTTATAAGTTCGGGGTGTTTATCCGTGAGTTCGTGAGTATATTTGTGTGTGAGTTTTCTGATCCGGCGGATATTGATCCAGTAAACCAACAGTACGCAAGAGACCTGGTTAATATAAAAACCGACTCAACAGTTTTTTATGCTTGATTTTTATTTGTATAGTTTATAATTTAATAATTTATCAGTTTAACTGATAAATGAACCTCTGTTAAATTTTCATAACTCATAGCTAAACTGCTTCCGGCAAGGGATATACCAATTGCCGGCAGGCAGATTTTTTATTTAATTCATGTTTATTATTTCTGTCTTATTGATTTCTCCATGCTTTCCAGGATTTTTTCAAGTTCATCATAATTACTGTACATTTTAATAAATTCCTTTCTCATCTTATCAAGATCGACATCAGCAATTGATTCATTGTATTCAATATATTCTATCAGCATTTTGCCATCGAGATCATACTGTGGAAAATTTGCATCATCCATACCATTGAATTCTACAACAGGATATCCCATGTCTTCAGACATTTTTGAATCAAAAGCCGGAGTTGCCTTTATCCATCTTTCATTCAGGTACAGTTCACTGAAACCATGCCCGTATATTATATCACTACCAAGAAACTGAACCATCTTCGCAGCCATCTGATGATTTCGAATTGTAGCGAATCTGATCCTTGATGGTATTCCAACTGCCCTGGCAAGTGTTGAAAGCAGGATCGCTTTGGGTATACAGAAATTAGGTCCAAGTACGATGATATTACTTGCAATGAGATTTTCAGGATTCGTCCATCTGAGATAAGGATTGTAGGGAATTGAATCCCTTACATAATCAAAAAGTTTTACTGCTTTATCTGCATCCAGGATGCAGCCTTTTGTAAGATTCAGAGCAGTATCTCTCACAAGAGGATTCTCGTGATTAAAGAATTCTGTGGATGCCAGGTATTCTTTCATATGTTTATATTTCTCCATTACTCTATCTTTTTTCCTGCAGGGACATGTTTTTTTTCCGAGTATATCAGTAGATCATTCATTGCATTTCACGTACAAGCCTTTTTTTGAGTGATGATTTTATTCTGCTGTTTCTTTTGCTGCGTGCCGGTTCAATGTTCTTCCCGTTTTTTTATATTAACATACAATTGATATATTCTTTCAATACATCTTAATAGATAAAATTGCCACAAAAATTACACTTAAAGTGCTATTGGCAAATATTTGATAGCGTAGAAAAAAGAAGACCTATAAAAAAATAAAGCTCTTTTTACGAT
>CAZEJW010000060.1:0-23592 GCA_964512685.1 uncultured Leptospirales bacterium
CCATGAAACCGGAGAATCCCCTTTCTCGCCATGCCCAAAGTGCGTTATTCCAAAATGTAAATGCAATGGAGAGTCTCCCTATTATTATTACGAAAATGGTATAATCAGCGACTGTTTCTGCCGCGAGACCCGCATGCAGATAGACAGAATCAATAAAATATACGCCAGGTCGGGAATTGACAAGAAATTCAGATGGAAGCTCTTCAATGATTTTGAAGCAAGAGACAGAAATTCTGACAGGGCAAAAAAACTCGCATATGAAATTGTAAGAAAGTTTCCAGAGGTAAAGAAGGGGCTGTTCCTCTGGGGTAATCCCGGAACCGGTAAAACCCTGCTTTCTTCTATTATATTGACCGAACTTATAAGGCATCATACTGTAGAGGGACGCTTTGTCAAAATTTCCCGTACCTTCTTCAGCCGTCTGAAGGCTTCCTTTGTTGAAGGATCTGACACATATGGTGATGCCAATAAGATTGAAAGGGAATACGCTGATGTTGATATTCTCATTATTGATGATTTTGGTGTTCAAAGGGATTCCCCCTGGGAGCAGGAAACCCTGTATAACCTGGTGGATGCAAGGTATGAGGGAGAAAGGTTTACTGTTTTTACTTCAAACTATGACCCGGTCAAAACCTTTAAAGAGCTTTCCGAGGGACGAATTCTCTCCCGTATACGTGAGATGTGCCTCATCGTTGAGATGAACGGGGATGACTACAGGGAGACTCTTTAGATGTCTTCTGTATTTATAGGCCTCGGCTCTAACCTGGGAGAAAGAGAAGAGAATCTTAAGACAGCCATTCATAAACTTTCTCTTCATCCTGAAATTGATATAATGAAAAAAAGCAGCATTAAGGAAACCGTGCCGGTTGATTATCTTGACCAGCCTTTGTTTCTCAATCAGATTGTTGAAATCAGAACCGCACTTGGTCCTCATGACCTCTTGAAATTTCTCAAGAAAACAGAGTCTGACATGGGGCGCACATTTATTGTTTCAAAGGGACCCAGACTCATTGATCTTGATATTCTAATCTATGATAAAATCATACTCGACTCCCGCGATCTTTGTATTCCTCACAGGGAAATAAAAAACAGGGACTTTATAATGGAACACCTTGTTGAACTCTGTCCGTATCTGACTGATCCTGCAACAGGTGAGTTTTACACCACTGTCATGCTTTCGCTACAGGAAGTTCATCAGGATGCGTAGTGTATCTCTTTGACATGAAATTTCTCTTCATCTGCCAGGGCTGATCAATGCCTGTGCAGGCAAAGTGCACGCTGTCCCGTCCCATCTTCCTGTTTATTCCATCGATTGTTTCCATCAGTTTTTCTCCCTTCTCAGGGTTGAAGGATGAAAAGAGATTCATCTGGATTTCGTTTGCGCGTGTGATTCCTCCAAGCATTACCCCTGTTTTTTTATATCTGAACCCCTTTCTGTATATTTTTTCAATCATGGCAGTTGCGTATTTCAGCAAAAGGGGAGTGTATGACATGGGAAAGGGAAGCTCGGCTGTAACAGACCGAGAATACTGGGGGTCCTCTTTTTTGAAAGGGCTGGTGGTTATGTAGACTGTTATGTATGAGGCTGCTCCCTTCTCCCTGCGGAGTTTCTCAGCAGCTCTTGATACATATGAGCAGAGAGCCTCTTTTATTTCGGAGAGTTCGGTCACAGGCCTTCCGAAAGATCTTGAACTTACGATTTCTTTTTTGGGAGATGGCAGTTCTTCAAGAGGAATGCATGATATTCCCCTGAGTTCGTATACAGTGCGCAGGCCGGTTATTGCCATTTTCTTTTTTATCCACCTGTCGGGTGCATCCCTGAGTTGCCTTACTGTGCAGATGCCGTAGCTGTTAAGGAGTTTTTTATGCTGTCTTCCTATCCCCCAGACCTCTTCTACCGGCAGACTTTCGAGCAGTGAATCATCTGACGTGCTGCCCGTAATCTCGAAAACGCCGCCGGTTTCGGGCTTCTTCTTTGCTATGTGATTCGCGAGTTTGGCGAGTGTTTTGGTGGGGCCTATGCCTACTGATACAGGAATCCCTGTATTGCAGTAAACCTCTTGTTTCATTCTTTTACCATATAATTCGCTGTTGCTGCATACATTGTCTATTCTCATGAATGCCTCATCTATCGAGTAGATTTCCATGTCCGGAGAGTAGGCTGCAAGGGTATCCATAACCCTTGATGACATGTCTCCGTAAAGGGTGTAGTTTGATGAAAACACCCCAATGTTGTGTTTTTTTACGAGGCCTGTTACTGAAAAACAGGGAGCACCAAAGGGGATGCCTATCTCCTTTGCCTCGGATGAACGGGCAACCACATTGCCGTCATTGTTCGAGAGCACAACAACCGGCCTATTTCTGAGGGAAGGGTCGAATACCCTTTCGCAGGATACATAGAAATTGTTGCAGTCAACCAGTGCGTATTTTTTCATGATTTTTTCCATGCCCCTTTTATCCCCTCTTTATCTCCCAGTTTCCCCATCTCCTTCTCTTCTAAGGCTTGTGAGTTCATGACAGCGGGTGTATAACGTGAACGACAACTCCCCATATTTCAAAATCTGCCTCAGGACTGATTTCCAAAGCAGGGTATGCGGGATTTTCAGGCAAAAGCAGGGTTTTGCCTTCTTTGCGCATCAGCCGTTTTACTGTAAGCTCTCCGTTCAGTGCTGCGATCACGATGCTGTTGTTTTTTGGAATTAGTGACCTGTCAACAATCAGAGTGTCTTCATGATGAATTCCTGCATTGATCATGGATTCTCCTGACACCTTGAGAAAAAATGTTGCAGAGGGATGTTTTACCAGCATGTCGTTCAGGTCTATTCTGCCGTCAATGTAATCATCTGCGGGAGATGGAAAACCTGCGGATATCCTTGTGCTGAAAAGGGGAATTCTGAAAGAGGATTTTTTTTTGAAGAGGCGAATCCCCCACGTGCTCTGCTTTTGAATGAGTTTGTTCATGTGTGTTTGTTCCTGCTGCCCGGTTTTTCAGGGGCTGTTTATTCTGAGTTATATATAATAACAATATCTTTATATGTCAACAAATGTTTAGGTGTTTCGTGCGGATTTAAAATGTTTGAAAAACTTGCAGGTGTCTCAGTGGCTGGGTATCTTTAAAACAGGAGACATCTCTGATGAAACATCTTCTTATATTTATACTTGTATTTATCTTCCAGGCGCAACTCTTTGCAGGGAATGATGAGCATTATGTGATTGTGATGGCATACCATTCATTTACAGGGAATACTGAGCACAAGACAGATGTTTCAATGGATGTTTTGCGTGAACAGATGATTTTCTTTAAAAGGCTGGGTTTTGACTTTGTCTCCTTCTCTGATCTTTTTGAAGAGAAGCTAACTCGCAAATGGAATCTTCTTGTAACAATTGATGATGGCAACAGGAGTGTTTACCCGGCTTTTTACAGTGTACTGAAACCTCTTGGAATAAGGCCTCTTCTTGGAATATATCCGGGAGTTATTGGGAAAAGCCACGCTCTCACCTGGGAGATGCTGAAAAAACTCACACTGGAAGGCTGTGAAATAGCGTCTCATGGTTATTATCACAGGTATGTTGATAAAAGACTTTTTTTGAGCAATCCATTGTCTTTTAAGAGGGAAATTTTTCAGTCAAAAGCAGAACTGGAGAAAAGGCTTGGCGTGGTGGTGAGGGCTTTTGTCTATCCGTATGGAGTATATTCTGATGTGACAGTCAGGGAAATTAAAAAAGCGGGTTATGTTTCTGCCTTTGGTATCAGGTGGGGGGTTGTTGAAGAGGGTCATGTTTTTATGAAGAAGAGATATGAGCTTCCCCGCTATATGTTCATGGATAACTGGGAGATGCTGAAGAGGGTTGTGAAAAAGGAGGTACGCGCAGGATATAAAGTGAAAAAAAAGGCAGCTAAAGAGCTGCCCTGAAAGAGTTGTTTTGTAAATCCTGCCGGATTATCATCAATGTGTTGTTATCTCGATTCTTCTTGGTTTTACCTCTTCTGATTTATTTAAAGTGAGTGTCAGCACTCCGTTTTCGAGTTTTGCGTCTATTGCATTTCTGTCTACGTCTTCTCCGATTCTGAATTTTCTGTAGTAATTATGCAGAGAATATTCACTGTATTTCAGTTTTTCATCTTCGTTCAGACCGTTTCCAACAGCTCCTTTGATTTCGAGCTCATCTTTTTCCAGTACAATCTCCAGGTTGTTCTTTGAAACTCCCGGCATTTCCACTCTGAGAGAGTATTCATTGTCTGTTTCGTATATGTCAGTTGCCGGAGTGACAAAGCACTCGTCATCTTTAATTGTATCAGTATTTCTTTCAGCGTTCATGACATCCCTCCTTAGTTAATTTCAATTCTTTTTGGTTTAGCTTCTTCGCTCTTGTGCAGTCTGACCGTAAGAATCCCATCTTTGAGTTCTGCATCCACCTTGTCGCTTTCTACCCTGTATGGGAGTTTGACAGATTTTTTGAATTTCCCAAAAGACCTCTCTTTTCTGAGGTATGGATTATCAGTGTAATCTGCCTTTTTTTCACCTTCAATGATGAGAGTGTTGTCAGCGAGTTCTATGCTGATGTCTTCGGAAGTTACCCCGGGCACGATTGCTTTTATTGCAATCTCATCATCTCCTTCGTAAAGAGCTGTGTACGGGTAATTTCTTCTTCTTACATTCGAGCTTTTGAAGAAGTCATCAAACATGTTTCTCAGTTCAAGTACGTCATCGAATACATTGTATGTATACATGGTTTTCCTCCTTTAATTAACACTTATTTCGATTTTTTTATTCTTTTCTGATTCAGCCTTTGGCATGCTTATGGTAAGGATGCCGTTTTTAAAATCGGCTTTAATCTCATCTCTTTTTATTCCTGCAGGAAGCTGGAATGACCTTGAAAATGTTCCGTATCTTCTTTCGGATACTACTCTCCTGTTTTTCTTTTCTTCTCTTTCTTCCTTCTTTTCTCCTGATATTGTGAGCATGTTTTTTTCAATGGTCACCCTGATGTCTTTTTCGTTCATTCCGGGAATTTCTGCTTTTACTGAGATTCCATTGTCATTTTCTTCGATGTCCACAGCCGGAATCCAGTCAGAGTCAAAAAAACCAGTTGGAACCGGATCAAAAAAGTCGTCAAAAAGAGTTGAGATATTTTTTCTGAATATGTCGAGCTCAGTTTCAGGGGCTCTGTTCTTTTTTGTAATTCCAAATCTCATGGCTTGCCTCCTTGTTTATTGTTGTTAGCACTCATCTTTATTGAGTGCTAACAACAATAATATACAAAGTGTTCTGGAAATCGTCAAGAGCACAGAGGAATTTTTTTATTCTTTGATGAAAATTTTGAAGGAGAAGACTCTTTTGTTGAGAAAAGTTAATTTTATATATACAGGCTGATTGATCTTGACAAAATATTTTTTGGGCTTATGGTAGATGTTGTCCGGTGAATTTTTATTATTCAAGTCTGTAAGTTTTAATGAATTAGCTGGGCTGTTTGAGCACCGCTAATTGAAAATATTGAAAAAATGGAGTCCTGCATAAAATGAGAATTATTATTTTTGAATTATTTTTGGTATTGGTCTTTCTCCTTCAGATTTCATGCAGTTCAGTTAAGAAATACGACAGAGAATCCTATCCGGCAGCATCAGCAGGAGCTGCCAGAGAAGAAATGTTAAAAGAATCTGAGTCTGGATATTACGCCAAAAAATCCAGAAAAATGTCTTCAGGGTCAACAGATAAGTCCAATGCCGCGCCAGGCTCTGCTGCCAGGCTGGTAATCTACAGCGGTGAATTTGCTGTTGTTGTAGAAAATGTACAGGATGCCCTGAAAGGTGCAGAAAAAATTGCTGAAAGATTCGGCGGTTTTATTGAATCAGCAGGAACATCAGATTCATACAGGTTGGCAAGGGTAGTCATTCGTGTGCCTGTAAAATCCTTTCAGCAGGCAATAAAAGAAATTGAAAAAATGGGGGATGTTACCTCGAGAAAAGTAACTGCTCAGGATGTAACAAGAGAGTTCAATGATACCAGCCTGAGGATGAAGACCCTGAAGGAAGTGAGGTCACGTCTGTATGAACTTCTCAGGAGAACAAAGGATGTAAAAGAGCAGGTTAAAATTTTAAAGGAAATCGAAAGGCTGACCCTTCAGATAGATTCAATGATGACAAGACTCGATTCTCTGAAGAACAGGGCTGCTTATTCCACGTTGGTTCTGACTATCAAAGCAAAGGTTAAAGAGGTGGTTTCTCAGTATCTTCCTTCACCTTTTGGGTGGATACGGAAGCTCTCTCCATGGAATCGTTCAGTAACTGACGATTATGAGGATGTTAAATACAAAGTACCAGATGGTTTTTTTGATCAAAAGGATGAATACTATGATAATGAAACAGCCTGGCTTTTGACCAATCCCGGAGGGAAGGTTAATATGCGGATTTCATCCGTGAAGAACTATCCGCCTGCAGATCTTGATTTCTGGAAAGAGGCCTTCTGCCTTGATGCTGCAAACAGAAAATATAAAGTCCTGTCTCAGGAGATCCTTACGAATTCCACAGGGGATAGAACCGCACTGTATAATCTGAAGACAATGAAGAATAATGTCTACTCGGTTGCATTTGCAGTGAGGGGAGAGTCTTTGATTATAATGGAAGCATTGTATGAGGATGAAAAGATTTTTAAGTCAGGATTCCCCTGTTTCAGGAAATTTTGTAAGGAATCGGGGGTGAAATAATGAAAATAAATCGTTTTCTGATAATAATAATTTTTTGTTTATTCATAATTCCTGCATATTCTGCTGATAAGGCAGGATACAGTATAATTTATTATGTGGATACAGGTGATTACAGTGAATTTTTGGATTTTACTGTGAATTATGCTGAGAAGAGCGGAGGGTTTGTAAAATTTTACTCTGACACCAGGGTCGTGCTTCGATTGCCAATGAACGCTGTTTCTTTATTGAAGAATGATCTGGCTAAAAGGTATTATATAAGGGATGAGAGGGTGTCTCGAAGCGATTTTTCTGAAAGAATCTCCATGCTACGTACTCAATTGAGGGTAAAAGAGCAGACCCTTGAGAAATTTACAGCCCTGTTTAATAATTCGGGGTTTCTGCAGACCCTCTCAGTGGAAAGAGAGATTGGGAAGCTGATTGTTGAAATTGAGCAGATCAAGGGATCTCTTAATTACTATAATGACAGAATGAAATTTGCCGAGGTCATTGTTAATACGGGACGGCTGATTCAGCCTGTGCAGAAAATCACGAAAACCAGGTGGAGCTGGATAAAAAAAATGGGTATTCCTGGCCTTGTAGGGAGTTTTGCAAATGAAGAATAAAATAATTGGATTAGCTGTATTTTTTGTTTTTGGCGTTGGTTGTGCAGAGTATAGTGTAAAAGCGCCTCAGGGGTTTGCAGAATATGAAAAGGATGCCGGTGTCTACAGGGCGGTTTCTGCCGATAGTGTCTTTTTTAAAATTCATTGCATTGAAAATGATGCAAAGGGCAGTGTGTCAATGTGGCAGGAGTCGCTTTTAATGCATCTTCATTCGATGGGCTACCGGAAGCTTTCCGGGAAAAAGATTACAACTGCGTCAGGTCTTGAAGGGGAGATGACTGAATATAACTACAGGTATTATGGCAAAACATATATTTATGCGGTAACTCTTTTTTTGGGTGGGGATGTGATCTATGTGGCAGAATCCGGGGGCATTGAAGAAAACTATAATATAAAAAGGAAATCAATTGAAGCTGCACTGGCAGGATTCACTCCGGAGTAAATACTGGTCAATTGAGGAATACAACAAGAAAGCCCCGTTTTAAGGGGCTTTCTTATATTTTTCTAATCGTATAATTATTTTTAGAAAGCAAGACCAAAAGCGGCACCAAGGGCAAACTCACGGTTTGAATCAAGGGCATCACAGAGAATAGCATCAATGTTGAACTTGTATTTGCTTGTTCTGAGAACTGCAATTCTTGCTCCGGTATTGAATATTCCCCTTTGAGTATTTGCTCCTGCTGCATTATAGCTGTACGAGTAGTTTGAAAAGTCATTTATCCAGTGCAGGTATCCCTTGAAAATGCTTGGGATGAGATCCAGGTCAAAACCCATTGAAAAGTCAATGTCATCATCTCCAACAGGACTTCCAAAGGATTTGCCTATAACAAGTGATGTCTCGGCAGGCATTGATAAAAAATTGCCTGAATATGTGGCAGCAAGGTAAATCTGGCCTACGTTTTCACTATCTCCGTTTTCTTCGAGCATCTGAAAGTTTCCGCCTATAGCGAGTGCAGACCCTCCGCTGCCATAGAACCTGAATTTGGTATGCAGCAGTATATCATTGCTGTCCTTGGGGTCCTGGATATCGTATGCTGCTCCGATTTCCCATTTACCGAAAAGCTGAAGGGATGCTTTAGGAATGTAATATCCGCCCCCTTCGCTTATATAGACAAATCCCAGGTCAAGACCGATGTTTGCATCTTCCCAGCCGGTGTTTGCCGTTGGAGTCGATATTAAACCGGTAGTTCCTCCAAAACTGGGACTTTTAAAAGCCCTGGCAAACAATGCGCCGGTTGAAAGCAGTGTAATGGCCAGTGTTGCTATGATAATTCTTGAAATCTTCAATTTATTTCTCCTTATTGTTTTGATTTTTAAACTTAACACCTTATCCTATTACAGTATAATTTCAATAAAAAAATAGTGTTTGTTTCTAAACTTTATTGTAGAAAAAAACTTTATGACATCTGCCGCCGAAGCGGCGGGGGTAATAATATTTTTACATTTGCGCTAAAAAGTATTTATAAGAATAAATACTGATAAAAAATAGTGTTTGTTACGAAACTTACTGAATGCAATAAATGCTCTGTTGGGTTCTTTGCGTTTTTTATTCAAAAAAGATCCTGCAGTCTGCTTTTATTTCTACAGTGTATTCGCATGGAATGCTTCTGAATGCCGTAAAGCGTATACGGTATGCAGCATTTTTGTCCAGGGTAAGAAGGGGGTCGTTTTTTCTGGAAAGGATTGTTAAATCATTAGTTCTTTCCCATTTCAGGTCAAAATTACGGCCCATTTCAGTAAAAGCCACGGTCTTTTTGTTTTTGAAACGTGTAACATCGATTATTTTTTCTACGATAAAATATGTTTTGCATGTATACCTGGTTTCGGCAAATTCACCGGGTTTTTCTATTGCAGCAATTGATATATTTACTGCATCTACATCCTTTTCAAGCCTGAAAAGGACTTCATGAGTTTTGCCCCGGTCGATACTTTCCTTTGAAATTCTTATTTTCGAATCATTTGGTTTCAGTATTTCAGTATTTGTGTAGATTCTTTTTTGAAGTCCTGTGCATGATGAAAAAATTATAATTGACGGGAAAATGAAAGCACAGCATTTCTTAATTCTTTTTGATGTAATATGCACTTGTTGCTCCATGATATAATTTTGTGGGGCCTGATAGATTCTTTCAATATCTCTCTGAATTATCAATAATGCAACAGCTGATTGGTTTCGCAAGGTTTTTTCCTTGCAGGGATTGAATATCGGGTATTTTTCGTGACCTGGGTATAAAGAACAGAGTTTTCTGCTTTGTTTTTTTTTTATGAGGTTCCTGAACAGAATTTATTGAAGATATAAGTGACAAATTTTCATCTCCTGTAAAAATGTCCTTGCCTTAAGCGGACCGGGGCTTTTTTATTATGAATTTGTTTTGAGTATTTATTCCTGTTACTACTTTTCTATTTTTTATATATGGTGATATAAGATGTTCCTGAAATCAATGGAGTTATTCGGCTTTAAATCTTTTGCCGACAGAATATGCGTGGAATTTGAACCCGGGATTACTGTAATTGTTGGGCCGAATGGCTGCGGCAAGTCAAATGTGGTCGATGCAATAAAGTGGGTGCTTGGAGAAAAACAGGCAAAGAATATTCGTGGAACCACCATGGAAGATGTAATTTTTTCAGGAACAGAGCAGAGAAAGCCTCTTTCTCTGGCAGAGGTGGCGGTTACAATCGATAACTCCGAGAGAATTCTTGATATTGATTCTGATGCAGTTGTTGTGGGCAGACGTATATTCAGAGACGGTGAATCAGAGTATCTCTTAAACAAGTCTCCTGTAAGGCTAAAAGATATTGAAAAACTTTTTATGGATACAGGAATAGGTAAATCTTCCTACTCAGTAATGGAGCAGGGCAAGATGGACCTTATATTGTCCACAAAAGCTGAAGACAGGAGATATATCTTTGAGGAAGCTGCTGGTATTTCAAGATATAAACTACAGAAGAAAGAATCCCTCAAGCGTCTTCATGAAACCGGGGATAATCTCGAACGAATAAATGATATTATCAAAGAAATCGAGAGGGAGAAGGATCTCAAGTCAAAGCAGGCGGAGAAAACAAAGCAGTATTTTAACCTGAGGGAAGATTATAGTGGTCTCGATATAAAGATCAATGCTTTGAAACACAGGGATGTATCCAGAAGGCAGGAAAAGCTTCAGGCTGACATTGAAAAAAATACCAAGGAAAGAGAAAATATATCCGCCAGGGTGGCATCCACTTCTGCAGAAAATGAGAAGGATGAAAAACGAAAGAATGATATTCAGCACCAGCTCCATGAGCTGGATAAAAGACTCCATGAATACAGAATTCGTCTGGGCGACATTGATGCAAAGACCGAAAAAAACAGGCAGCTCATTGAAGAGCAGGAAAACCGAAGGAAGATAATCTCGAGAAATATTGAGGAAAGAACAGAGAGTCTTCAGAAACTCGTTGAAGAAAAGAAAAAGACAGAACAGTCCGGAGTGGAAATCCGGGAAAAGATAAAGGCCGATAAGGAAAAACACGGTCGCTTTGTTGAAACAAAGAAACGCAAAAATGAATCGATTAATGAATCAAGAGATAAAATAGAAGAGAATAAAAAGAAAATTGCTGAAAAAGAGATTATACTGAGGGAGCTCAGGGACTCTCTTGAGGTGGTAATCAAGAAACTTATAGATGCCATTGACAGAAGAAAGATTGAAATGCAGGAGTCTGAACACGAAAGACAGGAAATCCGTGAAAAGATTCATGATAACCTGGATTCTTCAGGCCGTGCTCTTGAAAGGGCAATTGAGGAACTTGATGGCGGGCATCTTCAGAAGGCACTGGATTCTCTCAGAAGTATAGATTTTTCAGTGCTTGCAGCAGACATCAGCCGTTTTGAGAGTTATGAGGATGGCTTCAGGTCTATACTTTTTGATAAAACAGGTATTCATGCTGAAAAAGAGAAGCTCGACAGCAGGATAAAAGAGGAAACCTCTGCAATTGAGAAACTGCGTGAAGAAATCAGCAATCTTGAGGAATTCATACTCAATGAATTGAAAGAGCTTGAAGACGTGAACCAGATGATTCACAGAATCGAGAATGATCTTACAACCAACGAAACAAACCGTGACTGGATTGAGAAACATCTTGTTACTCTTGAGGCCCAGATAACAGACTTTAAAAGGCAGATAGAAGGTTTCAGGGAAGATATGGCCCGCTCTGACAAGACAATCGAAAATCTCAAAAAAGAGATAGCAGAGTGGGAGAGCAAACTCATTGATTACAATGAGAAGAGTCAGTCTCTTGTCAGGAATATTACCGAACTGACAGACCGCAGACAGGAGATAGAAAACAGAATTCATGAAAGAAAGAATGTCTCGCGAATGGATGAAGAGGCATTGACAGGGCTTAATGAAAAGATCACTGCCCTTGATAAATCCATTGTTGAACTTATATTCAGAAAAGACTCTGTAAAGGATTACCTGTGGACAGAGTATGAAAAAAAGATTTCTGATATTGAGAAAATGAATGTGGATGAATCCCAGCAGGGAGCCTTGCAGTCAGAGCTTCAGGATGTCAAGAAGCAGATACAGGAACTCGGTCCTGTAAACAATCTTGCTATTCAGGAATACAGGGATCTCAAGAAACGTTTTGAATATTATATAGATCAGAAAAAGGATATTGAAAACGCAAGAGAGGATATTCTCTCTGTTATAGAAGACATAAATAAAACTTCTGTAGATATGTTCATAAGCACCTTTCAGGATATTCAGAAGAATTTTTCTGATGTATTCAAGAGACTTTTCGAGGGAGGAGATGCTGCAATCGAGCTGCTTGATATTGAGAATGTACTCGAGTGCGGAATTGATATTATTGTAAAACCTCCCGGAAAGAAACCAAAGAATATAAATCTTCTTTCCGGTGGAGAAAGGGCGCTTACTGCAATCGCTCTTCTTTTTGCCACTTATATGGTAAAACCTTCACCATTCTGTTTCCTTGACGAGATAGATGCGCCCCTCGATGAAGAGAACATAGGAAGGTTTCTGAGAATGCTCAAGGAGTTTTCAAAAGGCACTCAGTTTATCATGGTAACGCACAACAAGAAGAGTATGAGTATTGGCGAATCTATCTATGGTGTAACAATGGAAGAGCCTGGTGTTTCCAAGGTTGTTTCATTCCAGATGAAAAAGATAGACCAGCTTTCAAACTGAGCTTGATTTTTTCTGAATTTAAGTGTATAAAGAGACAGCTGGCGATGGTATTCGTTTAACGCGGCTGGCTCCTGAAGTCGGAGGGCGTTTTTCATTTTCAGAAGAGGTAAGGGGGATGAAGAAGCAGCAGGATTTCATCCTCGCCTGTTCAGGAATAATCCTTTTCAGGAAAAATTTAAACCATGAAGAAACTTTTTTTATTCATAGTAACCTCAGCAGTTTTGCTTACCTCCTGTTATTCGGATAACAGCGACTATACCCGTCCTGAATTTGTATTTTCAGAAATTTATCACAATCACAATGAACTTGAAGATTTCCTGAGTTCAATAAAACAGCAGTATCCGGGTATAGTTTATGTTGAAGAATTCGGTCTCAGTGAAGAGGGCAGATCTCTTCTGGCTGTAACGATTTCAAACAACCCTGAAGATTCTGAAATGGAACCTTCAGTAAGATTCACAGGAGATATTCACGGCAATGAACTCATCTCCGGTGAGATTCTCATAAAAATGATCGAATACATAACCGCGAATTCTTCATCCGACAAAATAAAAAATCTTATTGATACAAGAAAAATCGTGTTTATACCAATGCTGAACCCTGACGGGGCAGAAAGCGGCAGAAGATATAATGCAAATAACGTTGACCTCAACCGGAATTTTGATGAGGCATGGACTGATGAGGAGTCTTATCACGGACCATTTGCCTTCTCTGAAAGAGAATCACTGGCGTTCAGGGATTATTCAGAAAGAAATGTATTTCATCTCTCTGTTACATATCATTCAGGCCAGGTTGTGGTAAACATGCCATTTGATTACGTTAGTGAAGATATCGATAAAGTTGTGCCGGTTGAATATGATCTTGTAAAAAAAATGGCACTCATTTATTCCGGGGCCGGCACCTTTTTGCAGAATCCTGATCTTATGACCGGTGATGAAGTAACAGGTGGAACTGTAAACGGCGGAGACTGGTATATTGTGAATGGTTCTCTTCAGGACTGGAGTTATCTGAAAAACGGCTGCATGGATCTCACAGTAGAGGTCGCCAAAAGAACACCTCAGACTGAAGAGGGTATTGACGAGGTTTTTCTCTATAACAGGGATTCAATGCTTGCATACATTGAGGCTGCAGGAAGGGGAGTGTGCGGTCGGGTAACAGACGGTTCAGGGAATCCGGTTGCAGGTGTAAAGGTAAGTGTTGAAGGCGGTGATCTGGAGACAAGAACCAACAGCCAGGGTTATTATCACAAGGTGCTCCTTTCCGGAAATTATTTACTGAAGTTTGAATATGATGGTGTAGTGAAGAAATCTGTAGATGTTTCTGTAACAGATGAAAACACTGATCAGAAAAATATTCAAATAAGTTTATAGTTTTTTACCAGAGCTTAACGGGTGCCTGTATTTTGACTCTGAAATCCTCTATTTTTCCTCTGACACCTTCCATTTCTCCTCACATTTTTCCTCTGACACCGGTTTTTTTCTATAATCGGGTTTTATGTGACATAAATTTTCCTCTGACACCACCTGTGTGGGTTGATTTTATTCTGACTTTCAAAAATTTCCTCTGAGACGCAGAACCGCGGTTTTTCCATTCACATGAACTGGTTTTAATATGACATAAATTTCCTCTGACACTGTATCTTCATCCCCCCAAATTTCCTCTGACACCTTCTTTAGCAGGTTCTTATATAAAATCAGACGAGGCTATTGACATTTCGCCATCTTTTAGTCAGTTTTTTTCTGTTGACAGGAATTCCCTATCGGTAATATAGTGATAATGTTATAGCTTTATTCACGTGTTCATACAAAAAAAAAGAACACATACATGAAAAGAACACAAAGGAAGGTGTAAAATGAAAATATCAGTTGATGGCTTACTGGGTTCTGCAAGGAAGATAAACAGCCAGAGACAGAGTGATGAAAAAGCTCCGGGCAAAAAAAGTGCTGAAATAAAATCAGATTCTGTCAGTATCGGTTCCAGGGTAAACACCCGCATTGACAGAATTGAAAATGAATTACGGGACATCCAGTCATCTCTAACGATGAATCAGATCAGGAGAGATTCTCTTCTTCAGCTTCAGGATGATATTGCATCTGACGGTAAAAATTCCCAGACAATTATTGATGAGGCCAGATTCAATGGACAGCCACTTCTTCAGGATCTGTCGATAAAGGATCTGGATCCGGCAAAGATTGAAACTAAATCAGCTGGAGTAAATGAACTTTTATCTGAAGATGTAAACAGACTAAAAAGACTTCAGATTGAAGTGGATAATATCATGGCGTCAAACCTTGCAGGAAATGACAGGGTTGAATCTTTAATAGAAAAAATGGAAGAAAATTTTCCTCAGCTTGAGGGCAATGATCTGACAGGCATTACTAATTTAAATGCTGATACAGTAATGAAGCTCATTAGGTAAGTTTGAATTTCCATTTGAATGATTACAGGCCACCTTCTTCGGTGGCTTTTTTATTGGGATAAAAAAGCTGAATCTTTGCCCTGTCATAACCTGGAGGTTCGGTTTTATTCAGTCATCCTTGAGGAGGGGGGACGGATTTCTGAGGTATGGCCGTAAATATTAATGACAGGACAAAGATTCATGTCAGAGAGGATGTATCTTGATGAACCTTGCCATTTTTAGTTAATGGCATTCAGTGTGTCTGCTATTGATTTAACCTCATCTATATTTGCCTTGAGTTCTTCAATAGATGCTGTATTTGTAGATATGTTTTCATTTAATTTAATTATGAAACTGTCGAGTTTATCGGCCACATTGGTTATTTCAGCTGATTTCTTATACATTTCGTCTTTAAATATTTTTGTTGTGTCGAGTTTTTCTTCTGTGAACTCTGCCATTTTTTTTATTTCATCAGCCACAACTGAGAATCCCCTGCCGGCTGTTCCCGCCCGGGCTGATTCGATGCTTGCGTTGAGCGCGAGTAGATTGGTCTGTTCGGCAATTGTCTTTATTTCGTCACTGACATTCATATATTTGGATATCGAATCTTTCAGCCCTTCGAGTGTACCGGAAAGTGAGGATGACTGATCTTTTAGTCCGTTACTTTCTGCTGCAAGAGATTCAATATTTTCTGTTATACCTGAAGAGTATTCATGGAGCTGAATTATTCCGTGGTTCAGTTTTTCTCCAATTCTCTGAAGATTTTTTATCATTGAGTCGGATTTGCTTTTTTCATCTTTTATTTCTATAAACAGTTTTTCTATCTGTGAGCTTTCTTTTTTGATCAGTTCGGATTCTCTTTCGACTTCTTTTTTATTATAGTCTATACATGCATTTTTATTATTGAGCCCATTGTATATGGCTTCAACGAGGATGTCACATTGCCCGTATCCGCAACTGCTGCAGTTCATTCTTCTTGAATCAGGGGTAATTTTATGCAGTTCTTCGAAGATCCTGTTTCTCTCATTCTCAGGTGGAATCTGATTGTATAGCAGTTCAGTGGATTTGTTTTTATATGTACAAATAAAATTAGAAACATCCAGCTCGTTGTCGAATTTACGGTACATTTTTTTTATTCTGGAACGTTCTTTCTTGGATATTTTTTTTGATTTTTTTATTTCATCCTGAATAAAATCTGCTTTGTCATGAGAGAACTCATTGCAGGTGCCGGTTCCATAATTACATCCGAACGGACAGTTCAATGCATCTACAAGAAGAGGTCTGTGTTCGGTGGATTTCGCATATTCATCCAGGTATGAATATAGATGCATGCCTTCAACCTGTCTCACCCAGGCATGATCAATGTGCTGCTCGATATTTTCTTTCAGCCCGCCGGGTCTTGAAAAAAGAGAACCAAACCCTGACTCGCATCCGTCATAGTCTGAGGGGTGCGGGTCAGGGATGGCAGAGAGAATAGTGGATATGTTCTGAAATGTTACATTATATGAAATTCTTTCATGCCGGTGAAATTCTTCACTTTTAGCAATGCACGGAGAAAGAAAAGCAAGCCTGTCGTGGTTTCGCATAATTTTTTTTAAATATATTGCAGTACATTCGACAGGGGAATGTACTGGCGCGAGACTCGAAATCAGTTCCGGCCTGTATTTCTCTATGTAAGAAACAACGCTGGGGCAGGGCTGTGCTATCATTGATTCTAACCTGCCGCTTTCAATTATTTTAAGATATGCCCAAACTGTGATGTCAGCACCAAAAGAAACATCATATATCTTGTTTACACCCAGTTTTTTTAGTTTGCCCAGAATTATATTATAATCACTGTAGTTTACTCTGATTGCCGGAGCTGCAAGAACAGTTATATTTTCTCCATTCGCCAGATCATCAATGAATCTTTGTGTGTCGTCAAGATATGTTCTGGCACCGGTATCGCATGCTTCTATGCATCTTCCGCATATTATGCAGTTTTCCTGTACTACGTCAATTTTTCCGTTTTCATCGACTTTGTTCGCAATGTTGACAGGGCATACTCCTATACATTTATTACAACTTTTGCATAATTCTTTTTTTGTATAAATCATTGTATTGATCTCTTTCCGGGTTTTAATTTCCTGATTCTGAAATTAATTTGGATTGCAGATTACAGACATTACGGAGAACCACAAAGATTTGTCCTTGTGATTCTCCGCAGGCCTCATCAGGAGTAACTTATGAGTATGCGAGAAACTATTGATAATAGAAATATAATATATTGTGTTCTCAATTGAAATAACTGATTTCCTATTATTCAGTAAGATATATGTTTTTTTTAAGGTAAAAAATTAAATGCCCGGGTAGGAATTTTCCTATGGCAAGTGGTGGAGAATGTTATGTCGGCAGTTAAGTGATGACATGATTGCGCTCTATGCGAGTTCGTATATCGTTCGCGTGTAGTTAAATAGCGCACAGTATAAAAATTGGTTTTATTTTATCATTTATTAAATTTTTCTTTCCGGTTTACTGGTTGACATTAGAAATTATATTCTATATTTTGCATATAACACTATTGATGTGGATTTTATTCTTTTAAAGATACCTAATGCAAAAGCTGAAAGCAATACATATAATAATTGTCACTTCAATCCTGCTGCTCACGTCATGTGAAGATGATTTTATAAAAAATATTGAAGCTGATCAGTCTTTTGGATTTTCCGGGAAATGGGAAAACGCTGGTGAAATTCCAGGCGAAAGATGCGGAGCTCTGGCTGGAGTATATAATAATCATTTGTATGCCATAGCCGGGAAAGACTATAGTGGATTCAGAACGGATTCATGGAAATTTTCTTTCGAAAAAAAGGATTCTCAATTTCTGGACAATACTGATTACAGATCTTTTGCTACAATTTCTCAATTTCAAAATGATTTTTATATTTTTGGCGGATATACAGAAAAATCAGATTCTGAAAAAATATATTCGACTGTTGATCATTGTGTAACGGATTTTGAAACCGACACCTTCGATATTACTCAAAATATTACTACTGCCGGAGACACCCCTGCCGCAAGGTACCTCCATACCTCGTTTACAGATTCAGACTGTTTTTATATACTCGGAGGAACCCGCACAAACTATTTGCTGCGAATGGTCTGTATTCTTTTTCATATTGACCATACTCCTTTGATCGATTTTTACGGATTTGATATCAGAAATTCTACCTGGAATAAAATCACTGTTGCTTCAGGACCGATTAACCGAAGTATGCATGGCTCAGTGAAAAGTGGTGATAAAGTATATCTTTATGGTGGAATGACTGATTCCTGTAAGGTACTGGGTGACCTTTGGATTCTCGATCTTCAGAATTATACCTGGAGAGAAATAAAATTCGATAGTGAAACTCCAGGGCCCAGAGGAGGAGTTTCATTAAGGGAAATAGACGGCAGGATTTATCTTTTTGGCGGATTTAACGAAGATATGAATTTTCTTGATGATCTTTGGTGTTATTATCCAGATAAAAAGAAATGGGTGCAGTTGCATTCCTGTAATCAAGGCCCCGGGCCAAGGGCTTTCTATCATATGGATGTTTACAATAATAAACTTCTTATCTATTCCGGTTACTGTAATACAGGTGATCCGGTCTACTACTCAGATATTTGGTTGTATTCCCCAGGTAAAAACGAGCAGGACCAGTAAAGAATGAAAAAATTATTTTTTTCTTTTATAATAATTTCGCTATTGGTATGCAGATTTATTGCGACAGCTTCTGAACCTGCTGAGGGTGATTTTTATGCGGGGATTGCAGCCGGATATTCTCAGGTTACAGGAAGTATGGAAGATAAATTCAGGGATTCTTTTTCTCCGGAAATTTATACCGGATATTATTTTTATGATTGGCTTGAACTTTCAGGAAACTACCGTTATTCTAAATTTGATGTTCTGAATACAGTAGGTTCAAATCTTGCTTCTCACTCTTTTTCAGCAGGACCGTTTTTTTCATTTCAACTGACATCTTTTATTTATCCATATGCCGGAGTTTCTCTCAACGCAGTATATCTTAATCTTTATACAAGAAATCTTGAAAAAGAAAGCACTTCTTTTAAGTGGGGCGGTGGGGTGCATTCCGGGTTTATACTTAATATCTATTCGGGTATTGATCTTAAAGCAGGTGCTTCCTTCATGACTCACAGCCTTTCCGGAGAGATGCTGAATGCAGTCAGTTTTTCGGGCGGTATTAGATATCGTTTTTCAGGTTTCTTTCAGGATTCTTCCATAGAGAAAGGATCTCAGGCCGGGAATGTGGAAAATTCTGCCAGTGAAGAATATGCAGAAGCCCTTAAGTATTATGAAAAGGGACAGGGCCCCAGGGCTATGAAAGTTTTTAACCGAATCTACAGAAAGTATGGCGACTACAGGAAGACAGGAAATTATATTCATAGAATTGAAAAGTCAGAACATGATTACATTAGAGCCGAGGAATATCTGCAAAGAAAAAATTTTTATTCTGCAATACCATTGCTTGAAAAGATAGCTGAACATCTACCTGAGGCAAAATTAAAACTTGCTGAAACAAGGCTAATGCTTATGCCGGATAAGAAAAGACTTGAAAAAAAAGCAAAGGAACTCTATTACGCTGAGAAATATGAGCGCTGTATAATGATATTGAACAAAGTGAAACTTATCGATCCATCCAGCCAGGTCGTATCTCTTTATCTCCCAAGAGCTCGTAAAAGATATCAATCATATGAAAAATTCAAATAAAACTATTACAATAAGAACCAAGATCATATCAATTATATTCGGTGTTATATTTTTTACAGCTCTTCCTCTTTCAAATTTAATCCTCAATATATATGAAAACAGAATCATGGAAAATCTGAAGAGCCGGGGACTTCTCACCTCAAAGATACTTTCGGAAACTGCATTCAAGGGAATCCTTATGGCGCATGGCGATCTCACTTCAGTGAGAATCGATGGTGCAGAAATACTTTCTGTTTACAGGACACTCTTCTCCGGTGGTCTGGTGATGGCCGAATCAGTTATGCTTTCTTCCAGAAATAAATATAATGGGATTGTGATAAGCAGAATATCAAGAGATAATAAGCTTTTCCCGGTAGGCAGAGTTAATAAATATTCAGATGCAGAGGTTGACAGGTTCAGAAAAAATTCTGTTTCCGGACTTGTCGAAGTCGGAGGAAAAACTTTTTTTGAGTTCATTTCTGTTTCAGGCCCCCCGGGGAAGCTTCCAATATGCGCAGGACGCCTTTTGTTCAGTGAAAGTGATATCAGGGAACCAATGCGTCAGTTGAGATGGATTATTTACGGTATTACTTTTCTGGCTGTTCTGGCGGTAGGGCTTGTATCCGTTTTTATGACATCTTTCGTATCACGTCCAATCGCCAGGCTGACTGAAACAGTCAGAAGAATTGAAGCAGGAGATATGGAGAGCACGGCCAGTGTCAGTTCAAGAGATGAAATCGGAGTACTGACAGCGAGTTTTAATAAAATGATGAGTGCGATTAATGAATCGGTTTCATTTGTGAACGATATAATTGAATCCATGCCTTCTGTAATGATTGCAGTTACCTCTGATGCGAAAATAACTCACTGGAATTCTTCATCCTCCTGTTTTACGGGGAAAAAAAGAGAGGATGTTATGGGCTGTGAACTTTTTACAGTATATTCCGGGTTTGTTAAATTCAGGGAGGATTATCAGGCGGTACTCGAAACCGGAGAGCCCAGGATATTTCACCGGGTGCGATTTGATAACCATCCGGGATCCTATTATGATGTTTTCCTTTATCCTTTGAAAAATCATGGTTGCATTACAGGCCTTGTTTTTAGAATGGATGATGTTTCTCTTATTGAAAAAAAGGAACTCCAGCTTCAGCAGGCCCAAAAGATGGAAATGATCGGCACTCTCTCAAGCGGCATGGCTCATGAGTTTAACAATATACTGGGTGGAATTCTTGGAACAGTTTCCATCTGGAAATATCAGCTTGAGAATTCCATGACTGTTAATAAGACTGAAATAATGGATGATCTTCTTCTGGTTGAAGAATCAGGTTTGTCTGCAGCAGAGATTGTGAAACAGCTTCTTAATCTTTCAGGCGGAAATCATGATGTGGAATTTTCAGAATTCAATCTTAATAATGCAATTTGTAATGTGTCCAGAGTCTGTTCGAAATCGCTTTCTTCTTCAATAGAATCCAGATTTCTTACAGGCGATCGTGAAGCAATCGCATATGGCAACAAACAGCACATTGAACAGATCATTCTCAATCTCTGCATAAATGCGGCTCACAGTATGACAATTATGCGTACAAAAGGGGAAGCTCAGGGAGGTTCATTGTCTGTAAGTATACATGAATATCTGCCGGATCAGAATTTTATTGATGTCCATCCCGGGGCATGTGAGGCATACTGGTTGATAAGGGTTTCTGATACAGGTGTTGGTATGGATGAAGAAACAATGAAGAAAATATTTGACCCCTTCTTTACAACCAAGGAACAGGGGAAGGGGAGCGGACTGGGGCTTTCTGTAGTATATTCAATGATAAAGAAGCATAATGCCTGTATCGATGTTTCTTCGGTTCCTGGAGAGGGAACGGTATTTGAGGTATTTATACCTGCTCTTCTGTGATTGATTGACTGATAAGCATGCAGGTTGTTTCCGGCAGTGAAATCGGAAGGAAATTTTTTTAAATAATTAATATTCTTTAGAAAAATCATATGAAAAAATATTGACACTTCAGGGTGCTGGTTGTAATTTGTCATTCGATTCGGGGCGTGGCGCAGTCCGGTAGCGCATCTGGTTTGGGACCAGAGGGTCGAAGGTTCGAATCCTTTCGCCCCGACATTCGCACCTCATTCTTACCGGTTTGAGGTGTTTTATTTTGCGCCAGTAGCTCAGCTGGATAGAGCAACGGCCTTCTAAGCCGTAGGTCACAGGTTCGAATCCTGTCTGGCGTGCATCTAACCCCTGAATAAATCAGGGGTTGTTTTTTTTAGAATACCTTTGCTTCTCTTCTCCATTTCTCAATATTATGTTTCCTGTCCCTTGAAAGTTACAGCAATTAAGAACCAATATATTTTTTTTTATAGATAAATAAATGTATATTTCTTGACTTGATCATTCAGTTTTATATTGTCGTTAAACTCATTGATCACGGGTTTGATCTTGTTGAAAAAAATGGCGAAATAACATAAGTAAAATAAAAAAAAACGGACTAAATATGATTTATAAAATTTATCTCAAATTCAAGGCAGTATGGACAGCAGTCACCACGGTTATTTATAGTCTGGTTGTAATTCCACCTCTTATCGCGATAGCGCCCCTGAGCAAAACAGGAAGGGTTTCTTTTTACTTTGGAAAATTGTGGTCATGGCTTATTATAAAAACAAACAGGGTTAAACTTCAGGTTGAAGGAATGGAAAATCTGATAAAAGATAAATCCTATGTATTTATATCAAATCATTCAAGTAATCTGGATCCACCTATTGTTGCTCTTTCTGTAAAACATGTTGTTCGATTCGTTGCCAAAAAATCACTGCTGAAGGTTCCACTTTTTGGAACCGGGTCAAAACTTGCGAAAATGATCTATATAGACAGAACTGATATGCATGGTGCGGTTGATACCCTGAACAAAAATATCAAGGATCTTAAAAACGGTATAAGTGCATGTTTTTTCGCTGAAGGTACAAGAAGCTTTGATGGAAGACTTAAGGAATTCAAGAAGGGTGGAGTTGCTCTGGCATTAAAGGCTGGCCTTCCTATTGTTCCTGTTACTATAGTTGATAGTCACAAGCTTTTTCCAAAAAAGTCCCTTGCTATAAAGCCGGGCCGTCTCAGAGTTATTATAGATAAACCAATTGAAATCCTGCATTATACTGAAGCAGACCGTGATGAGCTGACCAAAAAGGTAAGGGATGTTATTGAGCAGAATCTTATAAAATTCAGTTCTGCCTATAAACTTTTACCTCCTCCTCCTGAGGTGTCATGATCCAGAGGTGATGGTTTTTAAAGTATTTTTGTAACAGCCTGACTTAATTTTCGAAAAGTAAATGGTTTTGCAATAAATCCCACAGCCCCGGAGTTGACAGCTTCTGTAATTCTGGGGTCAAAGCTGAAACCTGAAGTCATTATTACCTTTATATCAGGGTTGATTTTTTTTAATTTTGTGAATACTTCATCTCCGCAAAGCCCGGGCATGGAGATATCAAGTAAAACAGCATTAATATCCTTTTGTTTTTCTTTATATATTTTGATCCCTTCTTCTCCATTTTCGGCTGCTATTACATTGAATCCGGTACGAATCAGGATATCTCGTGAAATTTCTCTCATTATGCTATCGTCATCTATTACAAGAATTGTCGCGTTGCATGAAATGTTATCTTCCGTTTTTTCTTTTTTCTCATCTTTTCTCCTGTCTTCCTGGTCAGTAATTTCATTTTTTTTAATTGCAGGCAGATATATTTGGAATGTGGTACCTTTGTTTTCTCTTGAATATATATTGATGTGACCGGAATGCTCTTTTACTGCCAGATATGACATGGATAAACCGAAACCTGTACCATGCTCTTTCTCTTTTGTAGTATAAAAAGGATCGAAAATTCTTGATATACTTTCGTGAGGGATTCCCACTCCAGTATCACTTATTGTTATGAGATAATAATATGGATGTGTGAGGCTTTCGTGTAGCATTTTCAGATAACTGTCACTCTCAA
>CAZEJW010000061.1:0-181 GCA_964512685.1 uncultured Leptospirales bacterium
GTAGAACCCGATCTTGGGAAGGTAGATGCCGATATTGGTCGGGTAGAACCCGATCTTGGCAAGGTAGATGCCGATATTGGCCGGGTAGACAGCATCTGAGGCAAAGTAGATGACGCCTGAGAGAAGGTCGATGGCGTCTGAGACAAAGTCGATGCCGTCCGAGACAAAGTCGATGGCGCCT
>CAZEJW010000061.1:281-23303 GCA_964512685.1 uncultured Leptospirales bacterium
GGGTCGATGCCGTCTGAGACAGGGTCGATGGCGTCTGAGACAAAGTCGATGGCGTCTGAGACAAAGTCGATGCCGTCCGAGACAAAGTCGATGGCGCCTGAGGCAAAGTAGATGGCGTCTGAGACAGGGTCGATGCCGTCTGAGACAGGGTCGATGGCGTCTGAGACAAAGTCGATGGCGTTCCTGGTCTCTTTGACGCCTGATGTAAAAAAAAACAATTGCAACTCCTCAAATAAATTGCTTTTATAAAAATCTGAGAGTCATACAACATCAATAAAACCTATTCATTATGCAATATTATTATGAACTGCCTGAGGAATATTAATGTCAGAAAAAAATATAGATAATGAAACAATATTGAACATTGCCCTTAAGCTGACAATGGAATTTGGTGAGAACTGGATGCAGCCGATACAAAACAGATTGTCAAAAAGATTCACAAATCTGTCGAATCAGGAACTTGATAATTACAATGATATATGCCAAAAGATACTGGAAGATTGAAATAAAATGAATAAGATAGCAGAAGATCTTGAAAGACAAATTCTCTCTGCATTCATGACTGAAGATTTTGATAAAGTAAAAATTCTATGTAATGAATTACTGGCCAAAGCAGAATTATATAACAGTGATTATTATAAGTCATCATCATATGGAGTTATTGGCTAAATGAAATATGAACCTGATAATATTTCTTTAGCAATTGAGAATTTATTAAAGGCCATATTAATAAGCCGGGAAAATGAAAGAGGCTTTATTGATACAGGCTGGACCAATTCCTTAACAATGAAACAAATCCTAAATTACACATCCGGAGAGATAAAGAAAAATATCTCAAATTGAAAACGGCCAAAAACTCCAGGTGATGATGGAAACTGCAGGGGAATCACCATCAGGATTGTGTTCAGGCTCAGGATCTCTTTCTCTGAAAGACATATCCCATAAGGCTTGCAGCAAAAATAATGGCAAGGGGAATGGCATGGGTTGCCTTGTCATCAAACAGCATTACAACAGAAAAAAACAAAGATATAACCGAAAGTAAAACAAGTATTACCGGAAGCAGCGCTGCTGTTTTAATTTTTTCAATGAAATTATATTTAATGGCCATAATCTGAAATATATAACTACAGAAAAAAACAAGGCCAATAATCACCAGGGATACCGCAATCCATGCGACTGTCATGCTGCGCATGTGATCATTATGATCTTCTGTAAGGGCTTTTTTATCTGCTGTTAATTTTTTCAGATGCTTATCTATCTGCGCTTTCTTTTCCTGAATAAAAACTTTCATTTCAGGTTTATTCATTTTTTCATCAATTTCAGAACTGTATTTCTGCAGGTTTTCCTGCTGCCGGGTAATACTTTTTATGTGCTGAGAATAGATACTTTTAACGTCCCGGCTGTGACTAAGGAAGAGAATAATTATAAATATGAGGCAAAGTATCACGGGGATAAGGGCAATAAGAAGCTGCTTTCTGTTTTTCATTTAACGTCTCCTTATTATAAAAAAACATAAAGCAATATTTGAATCATGGAGAATAAAGAGTCAATATATTTTCATAAATACTGCTGCATTTAATATAAACGGACTTTGGGAAGGATGAATTTATCTTAACTTATAAAAATTCATTTACAACCGCTGATTATCTCCGGCAGGGATTAAGACACCTCCACCATGTCTGCACCCTTGCCTTTTCACTGGCAAATCCTGTCATGCAGCCTTGCTATTTTTGTAAGCTGATTTAAAATTTCTTCAAGTCTGTGGGCAGGAATATACGGGAAGAAGTTAAATCCATATTTGAATCTGCAGAACACTTCGCCATGTTCAACGAACAGCGAGTCCAGTTTAAATATCCATTCAGAATAAAATTCTACAAGAAATTCTGTAAATTCATTTTCTCCGGAAATTTTTTCAACACAATTCACATGAGCCCTTTTTGTTCTGAAGATTCGATTGAATTTCCAATTTGAGGATCTAAAGTCAGCAATATTTTTCCCCGGCCTCATATGGGGCTTATCAAGTGATATTTCAAACTTACTGTCTTTACACTTTGTGATAATTCTTACAGAAGAAACCATGTGATCGTCAGGTTTAACCTCAATACTGTATCCTTTAATTTTGCCTTTAATAATTCCAAACTCCTTTATATATTCTGACTCTACATAAGTCAGCCCCAGCTCTTCTGCCTTTTTTGGTAAAAGATAAAAAGACCATTTTCTCAAAGGCCAGTCTATGACAAATGCCTTGGCCATCAACAGAAGGGCAAGGGGTGAGTACTGAGACAAGACAAGAAGTGTATTGATGATCCGCTTAACGATAAAATCCATAGTCCTCCTGCCGGAATTATTTATTATTTTTATTACAATGCATGTTTATCATACATTCCTCAATAATATTGTCAACAGTATATACTTATTGGATCAGGCCAATGTTTAACGGTTTATCCGGATCATATATTTTATAGTCAATATGTCTATAGAGGTAGATAATTCATGTTTTGACTTATCAGCAGGAATAATTTTTTTGGCGGGGAACTTATTGACAGTTAGATCAGATCAGACAATATTTTATTATGAATTTCTAAAATATTAAAGGACTGAACAAAATGAATGACCGAATCAAACTTATTGCACCATGCGGACTTGACTGCGGGAGCTGTGAGTTATACCTCAGCCGAAACAATGAACAGCTAATGAAACACCTGGTTTCAACGGGAATACCTGAAGAAGTGTTACCCTGCGATGGCTGCAGCAGCCTTGAAGGCAAATGCCCTGTTATTCACGGGCAGTGCGAAACATACAGGTGCGCAGTGGAAAAAGAAATAAAATACTGTTATGAATGCGATGATTTCCCATGCACAAAACTGGCTCCTGCTGCAGACAAAGCAAATATTCTGCCTCATAATCTCAAAGTTTACAACCTGTGCATGATGAACAAAATCGGGCCGGATCAGTTTATTAAAGAATCGCAAAAGATCAAAGAGACCTACTTTACGGGGAAGATGGTTATTGGGGAAGGACCTGCACAGGAAAAGGAATAAAAACCCTTTTACTGTATAATGATTACGAAAAGCAAAATCCGTTAAAACCATAGCAAGGGATGATAAGACTTTAAATATCTCCTCCTGTATATTAACATCCTGATTCAGGTGATTGAAATACATTGTTCAACAGTCCACATGGCTAATCTCTAATGCAATAAAACATCCTGAATCAGAAAATTACATTCAATAAAATACAAGGAGATAATTATGATTAAAAAAAGCATTGCAATTGCTGCAGCAGGAGCTGCTGTAATTACTGGATGCAGCAAACCTCAGGTTAAAGTTATTAACCTTCCTGAACTTCATGTAGCATATGTTGAGTATAAAGGCGACTATGAAGCAAACGGTGAAATCTATGACATTGTTCTGAAACCGCTTCTCGACTGGGCTGTTCCTGCAGGTTTATGGAACTTTCCTGATAAAACAAAGCTGATTGTTGCCTACCCTGACAGTGACGAAACCCCAAAAGAAAAAAAACGCATGTGGATGGCAATTACTGTTCCTGAAGGCACAAGGCCTCCACAGGGGATTAAACTCATGGACATCCCTGGTGGTTTGTATGCATCAGGCAGCTTTGAGATATCATCTGAAGAGTTTGGAGAGGCCTGGGGATACATGTACAGCAAATGGATTCCTGAAAATGGATACTATCCAACTGATGCTCTCTGTTTTGAAATAAAGAAAAATGATTCAGATGAACATGCAGAGAGAAAACACCTTGTTGACATCTGCATTCCTGTTAAAAAAATCAGGTAAACTTTTCTTTTGCTGAAGTGTATGACTGGATTCGTCTTTTTCCAGTCATACACTTTTAAAATTCAGAACCAGCTCATCCATTGTTTCAACCTTAATAACAACAAAACCCTTTTCTCCGGGTCTTCTGGCAACCAAAAGCTGATCTCCTTGTTTGATAGCAAGTTCTTCTCTCAGGTCTTTGGGAATAGCTACCTGGCCTTTGCTCCCTACTTTCATGATTCCATATACAATGGAATCATTATTATTAATATTTTTCATAAAACACTCTCGTGGTTTGTTGTATTTCAGCTATTGATTTCAGTGATGACTGATCAAGTCAAGCATTATTCCGAAATATTGAATTAGTTGGAAATTTCCAACTAATTGGATTGACAAAACTTAAAAATACATTTTTAATGATAAAAATTTTTCATGGGAGGCAGTAATGGATTATATATTTTTTGTAGCTTCTGTTTGGAATTTTTGGGGAGGTTTAAATTTTACATTTTTCCCTGAAAAGCAAGCAGAAGGAATGGGTTACTCAATTGGGAACCTGTGGGAGAGCCATTATGTTGGAGGAATGGCCTTTATATTCAGTATTATTTATTTTATAATATTTTACAATGCCCCAGAGGGATATCTTTTTTTTATTCCTTTCTTTGCAGCAGCTAAATTATGGGTTTTTGTCAGCGCTTTTATTTGTTATTTAAAAAATAAAATGCCTAAGAAATTTATGATAGTATATGGAGGAAGTAATCTGATTCTGGGTATTTTGTTTTTTGTGTATTACGCAGCTAAAGTTTAACATCTCATTCAGAGGGTATTCTTTGACGGGGTTGGTTGCTGGTAATTTTCAAAAACAAGGAATCCCCTCTGAAAAAAAGAGACCGGAAGATTTAATTAAAACTAACTCTGTTAACAAGCAAGGCATAATTAAGACATAAAATTCATTGCTATGTCGGCAGCCCGAATAACTGTCTTTGCTCATAAATCATATCTCTCTCAGAACCTGTACTCAACACTCAGGGTTGCCATAACCCCGTGATATGCTGCGCTGGTATCTGCAATAAGGTTATAATCCAGCCACAGGCCTGCATTTAACCTGCGTTTGATTATCTGGTATGTGCATCCTGCTCCTGCAACAAAATTAAAAGTTCCGCCTGACGCATCAGAGCCCTCACCATCATCGAATTTAACCACAGCAGCGCCTGCTCCCAGCTTTGGGAGCAGGTGAAAATTCCCAAATGAAAAATCATAGACCAAATTACCTGTAACAGGCACAAAGAACATGTACTGGTCATCATGCTCTGTGCTTTTGCTATTATAGTAACCGGTCTCTACGATCAGCCTTAAATTCTTAACAGGCAGGTTAATACCTGCTGAAGAAAGAATCACAGGCGCTGCCCCAAGAGATGAGTTGCCAGAACTGAACGGATAGAAAACCCCGCTTCTTAGCATAAGCCCAAGGTCAATGGGAACAAATGGCTGTGAAGACATACGTGCAATAGTACTTTTTAGAATTGTGGTTTCTTGCGCGTTTTTATCGCTCTTGTAGAATACCTTAACAGCATCCTGGTCTACCATATACCCCTTTAGCAGGTCGCCACTGGCAAGTTCTATATATACTTCTTCCATTTTGCGGTCGCCATACATTATACGCTTTATTTCTGAACGTTTAAACCGCACAGTCTGATACTTGTTTTGAACTGTTATCCATAACTGATCTTCTGAAATAATCTTACCTGAAATCACCTGCCCGTCTTTCAGATAAACCATTTCAGCATAAGCGTTTAAAGAACATATCAGCATTGCTGCAGTGATAATTACCATTAGTCTCTTTTTCATTATTTATAACCTATTTAAGCGGAACCCGTCGCCTGATGTCATGCAGCTCGATATTGAGCACCTTCTCTCCTGTGTTCAGTCGGACATGAGAACTGTCAGCGCTCATCACCCAGCCAGATAAACGCGACCCGTCCTTGAGGTGAAGCATTGTGAGCGGCTTTCCGCTTCTTCTGAGCTTCTCCAGAGGAGGAAGTTTATCTAAATCTTTTTCTATTTTTTTAATCTGCTGATCGATTTCTTTTTCTTCAAACCTGATCTTTTTTATAATCTCTTCAGGTTTGATTTTCCCTGTTTTTTCTGTGTATGGATGCAGGCCAAGCTTTTCTGTTTTCAGTTTTTCGACTTCCGGCATCTTCCTGATTACAGGACCGGTTTGTTTCTTAACAACTGCTTCGAATCCGGGTTCGAGAACCTTTTCAGCAGAAACAGCGGGTTTTTTATTTGCAACTGTTGAAACAAGCACCTTGCCTTCAAGAAGTTTATGAGATGATTCATTTTTGCCTGCTGTTGAAAGGAAGCTTGTGCCCCGTACTGCAGCTGTTGATGTTGATGTCAGAACCCTGTATTTAGCATCCTGCTGTTTGAGTATTTTTGAAAACAGCCTGCCATTTCCGAGATTTACTGATGTATCTTTAGCTGTTTCACTCTGTAGTTCATTAAATGTAAGGATTGAATTTTCAAGAACAGTAAGAACACCAAGGCTGTTAACCTGCACAACAACACGTGAGTCTTTACCGGTTTTTATTATATCGCCTTTTTCCACAGCTGCATCCAGTTTAAGAGGCGCGGATATCCCCTGCCTTGTCATTTCTGCCTCCCCTATCAGAAATGTTACATGGGCTGTAATTCTTTCTGGTTTATGCTGCAGACTGTTTCTCATTATAAGAAAAGCGCCTGCAACAGAAATCACAGCAAAAAAGATGATCAGTTTCAGGCTTATCCTGTTGCTGCTTTTATTTTCTAATTTTCTGTTCATTTATTTCTCCCTGTATGTATGCTCTAGTTTATTCGTCGATTTCATGAGCGCCCATGGAAACGCCATCTGTACCGTTACCCGTACGGGGATTGCCAAAAAAGTCTGTTGGAACAACCTTACCAAGAATCTTGTAATTAGCCACATTTGTTGCGGGTGAATCGTCAACACCCTCGGCTTTTACAGGAACAGGGCTGCCCTGCTGAAGCAGCCAGAGTCCGTCAGAATATAACAGAGAGGCATCAAGGGATATGCTATTGTCTCCAAAACTGGCAAGAGAGCTAAATGGCAATTTATCAAGGAAAGTCCCATTATAAAGATTTAAAAAGCTGTTACGAAAACCGTATGCATAATAATACATTTCTGATTCAGATGATTCTGTCGAAAGATAATAAAAATTGTTATAATTGGCGTTGTAGGAGCAGTAAAACCCGGAATTTTCATATTCTGAAATATGATGGTTAAACAAAGCCACTGGTTTATTGTTAATGTTATGGTTAGTAACAGAGAAGATATTATTCTCAAAAATAACATCCATATGGTAGTCAGCTGTTGTGTTTTCAAAATTTACAGAATTTTCATTTTCGTTTGTGCAATGGAAGGTACTGATATAGGTCCCCATGATCTTCCCTGTTGTGCCGCTTTGAAGATAAAAGCTGTTGTGACGTATGTCAGCCCTGTAGTCAATATCAGAAATAAGTTCTTCATCATCACTCCAACACTCAATATTTATTCCACGTGCATGGTTATTGTAACCACCAATGATAAAGTAGTTGTTATAGATACGCTCTTCAAATTCAAGCCTGCGACTGGTAAAATTGCCATCAATCTTATTGTCATACAATACTGCAATATTCAGACTGTAATCAGTATTTTGTGCTGTTCTAAAAACATTCCCCTGTATTATTGCAGCATGATTATTGCAAAAAATATCTGAGACAACGTGAGACCCCTTTGAATGACCTGATGTCTCAAAGATGAATCCGTCAATTAGCACCGGATAATTATAGTCAAAATCTGAACTAAAAAGGATGGCGCTTCTGGGAGAAGACAATGTTCCGGGGTGAGAATCCGGGTCAGGGGCTGTGAAGCTGATAACAGAAGGATATTTCTGCGGATTTCTTCTTAACCGGTTTACCTTTGTTACATCATTCTCCTGGTATGCATATCCCCCAAGAAAATTAACCCGAGTATAATTGCTGATCAGAACAACACCATTCACAGAATATTGAGAAGTATGAGTACCCTGCGAGACGCATATCCCTACAATATCGCCAGAGCCGTTAACAGAATTTACCGCATCCTGAATATACCCGTAGGGATTGTCTGACGAACCGTCAGGACTGGCTGCATTGTTATTCGAATTTACGTATAAGACTTTATCAAAGACATGGAATCTAATATCAATAGATCCCTCATTGCTGAAACTGTCTTTTACTTTAATGCGGGCAATCCTGTCAAATCCTGTCTGATACTCATCAGGATGCTTCGCTGAAGTCATTGACCACGAGCTACCTGCTTCAAGGGTAATGGTAAGCGTTGAACCACTGACAGATGCCGAGGCTGTATTACCGTTATCAAGAATGGTATTTGCAGAATCCGACGGGTTAAAAGCATCTCCCCCCGAAATCTGAAGCTCTTCATCAAATGGTATTTCAAGGGTCTGATTCTTTGTTATGGCAATCCCGTGTTTATAGTCCATAAGAGGAGCCGGAGGAGCTGTATCCGAATAATAGTAGTATTCATGCTTTGTGGTCTGCCCAAGTGTATCCTGCATAAAAACGCATACCTTCTGTGGAGTATTGGGACTTATTACAGCATCTGCTGATGTTCCGCTGGCTGCAAGGGATATCTCCTTTGCGCCGCCTGCAACCCGGTAGAGATGAACAGGTTTTGTTTCGTCAAACTCGGGTTCTGCATCAAAATCATCATAAATTATGACCTGGTAGAATCCGTCGCTGTCACTCGTGAGTTCCAATAACGCGGTATAATCCGTTTTAACATACTTATTGCCTTCCTTTTCAACATAGAAACCTGATTCATTTTTAATCTGTATGCTGACAACAGGACCTGTCTTTCCAGATCCCAGGTTCAGGGTCTGCACAGCCTTTCCTTTTTTTGGATCACTTATTGAAACAGTGACTGTAAACTCAAGGCCGGTTGGGATTGCGTCAGGCAGGTAATAATCAATTGTGCATCCCTCATCTGTCTTTTTCTTATATGCGAATGAGCCAATACCGCTCTCTGTATCAAATGAATACTCAAGGCTCTGCGCATCAGGATCTTTTGCTTCAATTACAAGATGCATTGTCATATTGGGAACAAGACCTTTTGATATATCAGTTGTTGTATAAAACCTGTTAATCTCAGGAGGCCGGTTCGCTATAAAGTCCTGTGCCATCTCGAGAGGGCTGTTAGTACAGGATGCAAAGATCATAAAAATCAGAACCGGGAATGAACATAGAACAACAGATTTTATTTTCATAAAATTCCTCTGAATAAAAATCCTGAAAAATTTTAAAGGATTATCTGCGTTGTGAATTGATGTTTCCTTCTCTGATTCAGGGAGAATTACAGGCAATGCAATTAATTCAGTATATAAATACTCAATTCGTGATAATTAAACTTCCTTCTGGAACCAGATGTAAGTTTTAAAGGGATGAATTAAAAAATATTGCAGGATTAAAGTGAAATTCAGTCTGAGATTATGCCCGTCAGCCGGCACAACCCTTTTTTCTGAACTCTCCGGGAGAGATTCCTGAAACAGTCTTAAATGCATTATAGAAGGATGATTGTGAATTGAATCCCACATGGAGTGCTATCTCAAGAATTTTCATCCGGGGTTGATTTATCAGCAGTTCTTTTGCCTCAGCAATACGAAAATTATTTATATATGAGTAATAATTTATGTTCATATGAAACCCAAAAAGCGCTGAGAGCTGCTGAGGGGAAATATCAAGTCTGTCAGCCAGAATCCTTTGAGTAAGCCCTTCCTGCCTGTAGAGCTTTTCTTCTGTCATGAGATTTTTCAGCTGATTTACAAGGCTGTCTCCATCGAGTCCCCTGAGTGAATCGCCAGCAGAGATTTCTTTTACCTCTTCTTCAACCGATGCAATCTCAGAGAAGTATATAAAATACACTGCAAAAAAATAATACAGGAGGGCTGTTCCCAGAAGATATGAATACCTGATGCTGTTAAGCTCCAGGAAAAAATTCACGAAGTAGAAACCAATAATCAGGTTCAGTAAAAAAGTGACAATGAAAAAGTGGCGAAGATATTTGTGCAGCCTTGCATCCCCCCTGAAAAAAGCCTTTAAATATTTTAAATTGAGAATGGCAAGTACAATGAAAAGGTAGAGGTTTTCAGCAAAAGTACCGCCTGTCAGCAGACTGAGCCTCAGTTTTTCATCGAGTGGTCGGATTCCTGTAAACGAATAAAAGCAGTAAGGATACTGAAAAGCAAAAAGAAAGAGCAGAAAAAGCGCAACAGGCACGATGAAGAGAACCGAATGCCTTTTAGCAAAATAAAATTCCGGATCAAGCAGATTGCTGCCAAGCAGGTAATAGAGTGATGCAAAAAAGGCGAATATTATTGTACCTGCAATAAAAAAATTATTCTCCTGTACTCCAAGGAAAAGACGATGGTATGCACAGAACATCCATACTGACAACAACATGAAAAAAAAGCCATCCAGGCAATTGCGGCCGTCTTCTCTTGGTTTAAAAAAAACGGCAAAAGAAAAAAAGAATGCAAAAATGCAGCCCGAGATAACAAAGATCGATAAAAATACATCAACAGAAAATTTCATACAGATACAGTAATAACACCCGGGATGATTTTCAAAAACTGGTGTTCTCTTTTCCCAGCCATACCCCTTGTTGGCAAGACTTTTTTAAGAGAAAGTTAAGGGGGATGAAGAAACAGCAGGGATTAATCCAGGGCAATAAAACAATAACAGCTGTTTAATGCACTCTCTTAAGTGAATTCCTGATTCAGCGTTTATTTCTCCCGAACAAAACGAAACCAGAATTAGAACTATTTAAACTGATTGACAGTCAGTCACTAATTGATTATATTTTCTCAAAACATATCAGGCAGGAACAAAAATGGCCAGAGTTACCAAGACCCCGGACGAAAGAAAAAGTGAAATAACTGATGCAGCCCAGCAACTGTTTGTAGAACGCGGCTTTGCTCAGACAAAGGTAAGTGATATTGTAAAAAAAATAGGAGTATCTCAGGGGGTCTTCTACTATTATTTCACTTCAAAGGATGAAATAGTTGATGAAATTATTAACAGATATATTCAGCAAATCATTCAGGCCTCCCTTGCAGTCATTGAAAACCCTGATTTTGATGCTGTTAAAAAACTCGAAAAAATGTCAGATATCCAGATGAAGATAAACCTGGCAGAAAATAACAATATTCATTCAATCAAGGGTGTTGATATACATGAGAAAATTCTGAAAAGACTGGTCATTGATTATGCCCCCCTGATGCAAAAAGCATACAGAAAAAACCAGAAGAGAGAAACTCTCTTTCTTATGGAGATCTTTTTAACAGCAGGGAATGTACTCTTTGATCCCGGCATTTTTCAGTGGAGCAGAGAAGATAAAAATGAACGAATTACATTTCTCATTGATTTCATGGAAAAAAGCCTGAAAGCACCAAAGGGATCGTTTTCCTTTTACAAAAAGCTTATGGGCTTCACAGCCTGAAATTTTTCACAACATACTGACTGATAGTCAGTCACAAAGCAACAGGAGATAAAAATGAAACCACAAAAAATAATTTTTAAAATGTTAATCACTGCAATACTATTAACAACAGGAGTATGTCTTTGCATGAATGAAAAAGCACAACAAACCAAAAGAAAAGAGCCCATCAGGAATTTCACTGCAAGCCTGATTACCGGAGCAAAGTCTGATGAGGAAAAAATAAAAAGAATTTATTACTTTGTAAGAGATGAAATAAAATTCGGCTGGGTTTACCCCCAGGAAATTCCGGCAGAGGATGTTCTCAATAACAGAAAAGGAGTATGCATGCAAAAAGCCAATCTTCTTGTTGCAATGGCCCGTGAAGCCGGGCTGAAAGCCCGTTTCCATTTCATGTATGTCAGAAAAACAGCACTTCTGGATTTTCTGCCGGAATTTGCATATAAGAGATGGGTTGATCCTTTTCCTCACACCTTTCCTGAAATCTTTTTAAATGGCAAATGGGTCTCCATGGAAGCTACATTTGACAAAGAGCTGCATGAAATATGCATAAGAAAAAAACTCAACTTTGGCAAAAGCCCTGAGATTGCAGGGAAAGTGTCCATAGACTTTTCACCTGACGGAGTAACTGGCCATCAGCAGTATGTACACGCAGAAGGCATGGATTCTTTCTATGGTGATGATCTTTCAGAGTTCACAAAATTTATGCACAAAGGAGTTCCCTGGTGGAAAAGAATGATGCAGCCCATGATATTCAGAAAAGCTGATAAAATAATGAAAACTATACGGAAAAAGTAAAATCCTGTTACCTGCATCATTCATCAATACAGGTCAAAATTTAACACCGGAATATCAATTCTGATCAATATAAAATTTTTCTGAACTGCTATGTTATACACGGAGACAAAATGAGAGCAGTAAATAATGTGAAAAATGCAATAGATTTCATGGAGGACAATCTCAACAGGAAGATTTCATCTGAGCAGATCGCTTTCAGCTCAACCTACTCTGTGCATCACTTTTGCAGAATCTTTATTGAGCTCACAGGCATGAGCCCTGGAGAATATCTTCGTAAACGCAGACTGACTCTTGCTGCTATGACATTTGTTCTGCCTAAAATGGAGAAGAATTCATAATTACAGTAAATCATTTTACTTCAGAAGAGATGAAAAAGCACGATGCCAGCGACAGGGATGTTTATTTTTCAAAAAAAAGATACCTGACAGCATTGAATGCATTATCCGGCTTTAGTCATGAAAACTGCATTGAACATGCAAAAAATATTCTAAGCGGTAAATATGGTTTCATGTGTCAATACAGCAGAGGCTTAGACTTTGACACAGTATGGTCTTCAATATTCGATGTAACAGGCGATAAAATCTACCGGGCAGAAGGGAACCCGGGACGAACCGGATTCATTGAAGAAAAAAGACTGAACCCTGTCCCGGGTTAAATTCAAATCAGGCAGGTAAAAAATTCAGTTTTCAGAAATCATCAGACCATTCGGCATCATATCGTCTGACGGGGCCCTGCCGTTCTGCATACGGTATTCTCTTCTCTTGCACAGGTCCATTTTAGGACCTGTGCAGTACTGGGTAAGAAATCCGCGACAGGCAAGATCCTTGCTGTCTTTATACTTGCTGAAAAATCCGCATGTTTCCAGAAGCTCACATTCCTGACTCATAATATCCCCCTGTTTTTATAAATCCATAGAATTTAATTAAGTCAAGCAGCCAGATACACCGTCTGTTATGCTGGCTCCATCTCACCACCAAAGACTCTTTAAGAGTAGCGCATAAATATAATAATGCAAGAAAAAAAGAACAGATGCTTTTTTATGATACAATACTTTCAGTGCAGATTATTTATTGACAGCAACATTAAAAATACGCATAGATTCAAAATCAAAAAAATTCTTGAGTATTTATTACCAAAAAAAACTTTTTTGAACAGAATAAAAAAGTTCAGGAATACACTTTGAATTTTATTACATAAAATGAGATAAAAACATGAACAGGCTTGATTCTGATCTTATTGAAAATTGCCAAATCAGTGGACTCAATGTAGCAAAAAGAATATTTGACGACAGAGAATTCCTGAGCTGCACTTTCACAGGAAGTAATTTCACTGAAGCTGATTTTTTATCATCGGCCCTTGAAGATTGTACCTTCAAAAACTGCAACCTTTCGTTGGCAAAATTTACGAATGCAAGACTCCAGGGTGTAAAGTTTATTGAGTGCAAAATCCTTGGCATAAATTTTTCTCTGTGTGACACTTTTGCATTTTCAATATCTCTCGAAAAATGCAAAGTAATGAATTCGGGATTCAGTTATCTGAATCTTAAAAAAACCCAATTTATCAATTCTGAAATTCTTGAGAGTGACTTTATTTCCACAGATCTTACTGAAGCTGATTTTTCAGGATGCAACCTGTTTAAAACAACATTCAACAGCTGTAACCTTACAAGGGCCAGGTTTCTCGAAGCAGTCAATTATCGCATCAACCCTCTCAATAATAAAATCAACAAGGCAGAGTTTTCATTCCCAGAGTCGGTTTCACTTATCCGGGAACTTGGTGTTATAGTAAAATAGTTTAAATCTGTAGAACCCTACAAAAAACAAAATATTTTATTGACATGTTTAGTGACTACTGCAATAACCACTAAACATGAATAACAGGCAAAATACAAGAGAACATCACTTCGTAAATCTGAACGAAATCAGGTCAGGCCTTAAATCCGGAATCCCGATTCTTATCGGTTATCTGCCCATAGCAATTGCATTCGGTGTACTCTCAAAAAATACAGGCCTCACAATAAAAGAAACTTTTCTTTTTTCAGCCCTGGTTTTTGCCGGCGCCAGTCAGTTTATGGCAATCAACCTGATGGCAATCGGAACAGGAGCAGTTGAAATTATAATTACCACACTTCTGGTCAATCTAAGGCATTTTTTAATGAGCGCCTCGCTTGCATCATCCATAGAGGAAAAACTGAGAACACTAAAATACTTTGTGGCATTTGGCGTAACAGACGAAGTATTCTCTGTTGCTGCCCTCAGAAAAGAACCGCCATCAAGAGCATACCTCCTTTCCCTGGAGTTTGTTGCCTACTCTTCATGGGTTGGAGGTACAGTCCTTGGATTCATAGCAGGTTCCATACTTCCTGAGCAGATCAGAGCAAGTCTTAACATTGCACTCTATGCAATGTTCGCTGCTCTTCTTATACCAGAGGCAAGAAAAAGTTCAAGGGTGATGATTCTGGCATCGTTATCTGCCATTCTGAATATCATCTTGAGCTGCGTATTAAACATACAGCAGGGATGGAGTATTGTATTTTCTGTTATAACTGCATCCATCGCCGGTGTTTATCTTTTTGAAAATAAAGAGGCAGAAGAATATGAACAATAGCCTTATTATAATAACCGGGATGATGGCTGTGACATACATTCCAAGATTGCTGCCATTTCTGATGATCAGTGAAAAAAAGATTCATGCGCGCCTCAGAAGATTTCTATCTTACATCCCCTATACCGCACTGGGAGCTCTTATTGTACCAGGAGTCATGGATGCAGTTCCGGGAAATTCAACAGCATCCATTGCAGGAATCGTTTTTGCTGTTATTATCTCATGGTTTTTCAGGGGGATAATTATACCTGTATTTGGATCTATTGCAGTGACATATCTTTTTATGACAATAACAAACTATAATATCTTCTGATAAAAACAGGAGCCTGCCCATGAACACTGAAACAAAAGTTATTGCTGATATGAAAAAACTGGGGTTTACCGAATACGAGGCCAAAACATATGTGAGTCTCTTAAAAGAAAATCCCGTTAATGGATACACTCTCAGCAAAAACAGCGGAGTGCCAAGATCAAGAATATACGAAACACTTGAGACTCTTAAAAAGAAGGGAGTTGTATTCGAACACCCAGGGAAAAAATCCACAGAGTATCACCCCATAGCTCCCAATCTTCTGATTGAATCTCTAAAAAAAGGCTACAGCGGACTTCTAGAAAATATTGAGAACCACCTTGAAAAAATTCCAAAAAAAGAACAGGCAGCAGGACTCATTGTAATCAATGGCAGAAATGAAATACTCAGATTCATCAAAGACATGATAAACAGCGCTGAAAAAAGAATAGCACTCTCAATATGGCACGATGAACTGCAGGAAATTACAAAAGAGATTGAGTCTGCCCTTTCAAGAGGTATTAGGCTTTGCGGCATATACTTCGGGAAGAATCCCATATTTGACGAACTAACTCCTCACCGGCGCATTGACCGTTATATGGCAGAACGAAGGGAAAGATTTCTCACCGCAACAATTGACAGTGCTCACGCAGTTTCAGGAATAGTATCAAGAGAAAACGGCAGCCGTATAACATGCACCACTGACAGGGGATTCGTGGAAATGAGCGAAGACTATATCTGCCATGACCTAATGGTAAACCTCTATTCAGAGCAACTGACCGGAAAAGCCAAAACAAAATATGAAACTCATCTCGATAAAATCCGAAAAGACTATTTCGGATACACAGATGAAGAATTTGAAAGATTCGATTAAAAAAACTGCTTCACCCTATCCTTTTCATGGTTTTCAGTACCTGTCTTCCAGTAATTTTTCTCTTAGCGATTTATATTGACAAAATCACCCACGAATTATTCAAAAAAAAGGTCAATGAGGCCTTTAATTTTAATTCACATAACACCTTTACAAATGGAACCAACTGCTGAAGTATATGAGAAAATTTATATCAATAAAACCTATTGTACTGTCAACACTACATGGATGCCCTTGAAGAGGCACATACAAAAAAAGCCAGACACATCAGGAGAATTTAACAGACTCAAAAAAGAAATCTTCCATCGTCTTGACATTTCCCTGGCAATGTTCATCAGGCAGGAGGCTGCTGAAACAGATAAAAAACTTATGGATGAAAAAACATACGATAAAGGAATATATCACTGCAGCTGCCGTCTACAGTTTCAACCAAAAATCCCAAAAACTGGATAAAAACCCCATACTCCCGCATACATAACCTGAACTATATGCCGGCATATCCGGAGAGATGATTTTGGATATGAAGATGCCGGATTCAGAATCGTTATTGAGCCATGACCCCGGCAGTTCTGAGACAGTCGCGCCCGGTCATAATCCTCCGAACCCGTTCCTATTCAGGAACTCTCTCAGGTTGGCCATACACATACGGCTTACTACAAGACGGGTATCATCTGCGTCGTTAAGAACAGCCTCGTAACGCCCGCTGCCCAGATGGGATACACTTACCAGAAAGGCTGTATTAAGAATGCACTGCCTGTGTATTCTTATAAAAGACCCGGGGAGCTTCTGCTCAAATTCTCTCAGTTTAAGAAAACTCTCCTCGTCACGTTCGGTCGCATGGACAACTGTCTTCTTTCCGGCAGATGAGAGGTATATGATATCCTTATACTGGATGATTTTGCTTTTGCCTTTCTCTTTTATCATCAGTCCGGGTTCGACAGGAAGAAGAACATTCTTCAGTTTAAGCATATTCTCAACCCGCCTTGAGAGTTCCTCCATGCTGAAAGGTTTGATTATATAATCATTTGCACCCGCCTCAAAGCCTCTGTTAATGTCATCAAGTTGTGATTTTGCCGTTATCAGTATAACCGGCAGTTCCTCGGGAGAAAGGCTCTGCCTTATTTTTCCGAGAACATCGTAACCCGAAAGTCCGGGCATCATTATATCGAGGAGAATAAGATCAGGATGAGAACCTGTCCCGAGTTTTTCAATAACTGACGTTCCGTTCGGAGCAGTCAGCACATTGTATTCCGTAAGAGAGAGATAATCCGAAAGAATCCTTCTGGATATCGGATCATCCTCCACAACAAGAATTGTCGGCCTCCCTTTGTCAAGGGTGACGGAAGTTCCTGAAGCTTCTCCTTCCGAACCGTCATAAAAATCATTGGCATATGCGGGCGCTTCTCCCTGGAAGATTTCAGCAGGTTCTTGAGTACCAGCCTTTTGATTGACATCCGAACAGGGAAGAGTAAACATAAATGTTGATCCCATGCCCGGCCGGGACTCTACAGTTATAGTCCCCCCCTGAAGTTCAACCAGCTTTTTTGTAATGGCAAGTCCCAGCCCTGCGCCTCCATAACTCCGTGATTCGGTGATCTCCCCCTGTTCAAATGAACTGAATATTCGGTCCATATCTTCAGATTTAATACCAACCCCTGTGTCACAGACACATATCTTTGCCATGCCGTCATTGTCTATTACTGCTGAGATATCGACAACTCCAAAGGGAGTAAATTTGAGAGCATTACCCGCAAGGTTCGTGAATATCTGTCGAAGTCTCTCCTCATCAGCATATACCGCGCTGAAATCCGCAGGAATACTGTTTCTAAGCTCTATAGCCTTGCCTTCTGTAAGAGGTCGCAGCAGCGCGAATACCGCCGATACAGTCCTCCGCAGGTCTACTGATTTCATTCTCAATGACATACTTCCGTTCCTTATGCTCGAAAAGTCGAGTATATCATTGACAAGAGACATCAGTCTCCGTCCACCACCTGATATGAGCGAAAGATTTTCCCTTGTTCTGTCATCATACTTGTCTTTTCCGGCTTTCAGCATGAGATCAGACAGCCCTACAATTCCATGTAACGGAGTTTTCAGTTCATGTGAAGTATTGGCAAGAAACTCATCCTTAATACGTTCTGCTGTTTTCAGATTTTCTATGGCCAGAGCCTGTGCATCTATTCGTTCTCTCTCAATTTTTTTTATTCTTATACTGATGGCATATGAAAGAATAAAGGCCTGCACAATAGTAAAGAAGAGAAGTATATTGCCGGTGAAAATGCCGGGTTGGATCAGATCGAACCTGGCAAGCATATAAGAAGCATTGCTGGTCAGACTCAATACGGAGATAATCAGAAAGTAAAAAGCTATTCCATATCTCTGAGCAAGGCGTATGAAAGCAACAACAACGATAATAAAATCCTGAATTATCGACAGAATAAAAAAAGAACTCCAGACATACGTTTCCGGAAGAAAGAAAGTCAAAATTGCCGCGAGAATATATAAAAAGATAAAGCCATAAAACATTTTTGCAGCAGCCGGGAGATCCTTCCGCAGGTTGAGCATATGAACGGTAAAGAGTGTAGCTGTTACAGCTGCTGCCGCCGCAGTTAAGGACATCAGCACGGCACGGATCATTGCACTTCCAATTCTGACATACTCCTCAAACATACCCTCGTTAATAACATAGAAAAGTATATTGGCAAAAAGAAACAAAATGAAATAAAGATAGTCTTTGTCCTTCACCGCAAAATAGAGCAGCAGGTAATAAAAGATCATTATGAACATTACCCCGAGAAAAACCCCGGTAACGATATTCTCCGTCTTCATTTCACTGAGCAGTTTCCTCTCAGATGAAACTGAAAAAGGCAATATCATTGCCCCTGATGTCTGGATGCGGATATATGCTGAAACAGTTTTACCTGGCTGGCTTGTCAGCCTGAAAGCATATGCTTTATAAGGTATCTCGCGGGACGAAGCCGGGCAGGATGATCCCGAAGCCGCTATTCTGTAACTGCCATCAGGCTCAGAAAGGAATGCTGTCACAGACGTAAGATGAGGCCAGCCGCATTTTATAAACCAGCTTCTGCCGCACGACTTCTTGTACGGGGGGAAGGTTACACGGAATCTTACCCAGAATACTGATTTCGACAAACAGTAGTTTGGGATATCCCGCAGCGACCGAGTAAAACGGCCGGATAATTCTGGAGAGCTTACCTCCCTGAAGCTGAGTATTCCGGCCTTGTCCTCAAGGATCTCCAGATTCCGGCCTATTACATATTGTTCTTCTGTGCCGTCTATAACAACCGGCAGGGCCCTGCTTTCCGGGTAAACCGGTAATGCAGCCATTATAAAGAGGATAATCCATATATAGAGGTTTTTTTCTTTCATTCCGAAATCCTGTTGTCAGGAATAATTACATGATCAGCTTTGCAAGCAGAAAAGAAATGAAAAAAAAATTATCATTCCGGTGCTGTTCACGCCGCTTCTGTGTATGTTCACACTTTCCCCCCTTGTATTTTACATTTATTGATGATTTATGGATTAAAGCCGAAACTGAATTTAATCACATTATTGAAATTTAAGGAGTAACCCATGAAAAAAAAGCATGTTTCATTTGCGGTCAGTTGTGTGCTGATCTTTTGCCTGACCCTCTTCGTTAGCGCCTGCGGAGGCGACAGTTCATCCTCTGCGGAAGGGGAAAAAAATCTCGCTTCTGTTCTTAAAGCCCTTGGTATCAGTACTTCCGTAAAAGAAAGAACTGATCCGGAAGGAAAAACGGTGAGAACCGACTATAACCCGATGGGGAAAAAAACAACCAGACTAAACAAAATTCCGGAGATATATGTTGCAGGATCATCAGTTCAGGGAAGTATCTCTAATGATTCATTGATTGATCCTACAGATGATTCTGTTCTAACATATGATCCTGACGGGGCATGGGCATCATCGTGTTATTTCAAAACCGCCGGAGCAGACACTGATGGAGACGGACACGACGAGATCATCACAATTGTTTTTGACGTAACGAACCATAAGCTTGTATTAAAAGAAGCAAAATACAATAAAACCTCAGATATCTACAGCAGACGGGATGTTGCAGAAATTCAGGACAGCGAAATTATACAGAGCGCTATCGGGTACAGAGCAGATGCCATAGGCGATATTGCAGCAGGTGATATCGACGGAGATGGGAGGGAAGAAATTCTGGTGACTTACCTTTCAAACATCCTTATTTTCGATGACGGAGCGAACAACTACAGACTACTGATGAATAAAAAAATACCCGCAATAAGCAGTAATTACCAGCTCATGAAGATAAAAACCGGTGATTTTGACCAGGACGGGAAAGACGAGATTGTAATTACAAACGGGACTGGAATTCCAAATAACGGCACTACAGCGCAATACACCATCTATGATGACATTACGAATGACCCGTCTCTGTCATCTCCGATTATCAGCAACCAGCCTATAACAGCCTATTTTACCAGCCAGATCATAGATTATGGAAACAGCACTCCGGTCATCGGGACAACAAAGAGTCTTGAAGCGGCAAACATGGCAATTGGAGACTTCAATGGCGACGGCCTTCCTGATGTCGCTTTTGCTGGAAATTCCCTGCCAGATAAAGGGTGCTATCTATTCATATTAAAAACATCGATGGACAGGAATTCGCGACCGAAATTCGAATTTCTTCAAACCGTTGCATGTGATTCATCATATGAACTAGCCGCACCGCCTATTGACGCCGGAGATATAAATGGAAACGGGAAAGATGATATCGTAATGTGGAAAGGGGTCTATTCCCTGAACAGCACGAATATGCTCTCATCAATGGGTGTAATGATTACGCCTCACGAAAAAGCTGTCTTTGAAGTCAGGGCAGGGGATACAGACGGCGACTGCAAATCAGAGGTTGTACTGTTGTGCGGTCTGGATTCTCTCTTGATCTTTGAATATGATTCGGCTTCCCAGATTACTCAATGCAAAACCATTGCCCTGGAGAACAAAAACACTCTCACATGGGGGACAATTTCCTTGCCAGGCACAAAAAAACCCTGCGAAGTAATCGAATTTTCCGGACACGATGTAAAATTCACAGACCCCAGAATTATCGCAGTTCTTGCAGCTCCTCCATATTACGGCTCTCTCGATGGCGCGGACAGAGATACTGTTCAGCCATATCTCGGCAACACAGGCACCAGTTTCGGTAAATCAAACAGCGTACAGTCAGAGGAGAGCAATACCTTCGGATTTTCAGTCTCTTTTACTTTCGGTTCGTCAGTGGACTGCCCTCTATGGGGAAGCGCTGCAAGCGCGGAAATAAAAAACACCATATCAAACAGCTTTGACTGGACAAGCGCAAGTTCAAAGGAGATTTCATGTACATATAAATATACAAACGGTACGGATGATGACATGGTGATTTTTTCTGTTATTCCCTTTGATGTTTATTATTATAAAGTCTTAAATTCAACTGATCCGAATGTCATCGGCAAAACAGTAACAATAAGTCTGCCTAAAAAACCGATAACCACATCCCAGTCAGTAAGCTTTTATAATGCAAACAACGGCAATTATTTCGATATAGATGAAGATGTTCTTGTACACAGAGTTGGGGAACCCTTTTCCTATCTTACGTCTTTCGATATGCTGCGACTGCAATCGGAAAATCCGACTGGTCTCTATATACCAACCAGCTACGAACAGACTGTCGGAGAGGGAACAAGCGCAACAACGCTTTCCATGCAGAGCACAGAGACAAAGAGTAAAAACTTCAGCTACAACCTGGGCCTTTCAAATGAAGTTGAGGCTGTTGCCGTAGGTGTTTTGGTGGGAAGAGAGATAGGGTTCAATTACGGGTATTCCTACTCTACATCGGTATCGAATCAAACAGAAATTGAGGGACAGGTCGCAAACATAGCAGCGCCTTATTACAGAACAGACAGATTGTTCACCTGGGGATTGATGGCTTATCCTTATGAAGATTCAGACTCAGAACAAAAATTTGATATTATAACCTACTGGGTTAACAGGTTAGAATAAATAAGAGAGGTGCTCAAAACCTCAGGCTTTTTTACACCTAAGAACCGGTTGATTCTGCTTCAGAATTAACCGGTTCAGGCTTTGTATCCACGGTTTAATGCTTCCCCGCTATTGAAGTCAGCCGGCCTCTGCGAAATTTATTAGAACCGCCTTTTTAAGACACTCCCTGAAATCAATTGAATCTTTTTTATATTGACAAACAGCCCATTAAACTTTCTTTGGAATGTTTTCGGAAAGAATCATCTTTTCCAGATTTTCGTTAATAAAATTCCACGTGATTTAATTACTCCCTCTTTTATGAGTATCAGTCAGCAACTGCTGTGCAAAACGGAATTAAATCATTCTTTATATAATTAAGGGTCCCTGTAAAAATCAAAGGTTTTCATTTCTGCATAAAATGAAAACCTTTGATTTTATCCCGGACTGTAATTGATTTATAAGGAAATCAAAGGGATATCAGGCAAACATCAGAATATTATTATATCGGGATTCCCTTATATAATATCTAAAAAACAAAAGGAATATGGAACTATGGACTATTTTAAAGAATTCAATGAAAAACTCAGAACCGCTGACGAGGCGGTTAAAATAATAAATTCAGGAGACGTTGTTGACTACGGCTCTTTTAACGGAAAGCCGGTGTTATGTGATCAGGCCCTTGCAAGACGCGCAGGCGAACTGAGGGATGTAAGTATTTATGCAGCAGTAACAGTACCCCCCGTACCCGAGGTTGCATCACACCCTGATTCTTTTACATATGCTGACTGGCACTGGTCGAAACTTACACGCCTGCTTGAATTCAAGGGGCATCCCTATTACTCTCCCATGCTGTATCAGAGAGCGCCATTCTATCACCGGCACCAGAAACCACGGTCATTCAGGGCTGTTGGATATTCCGAACCTGAAAATTCATCCTCTGTAAAGGTAGTCGCAATCGTTCAGGTAGGCCCAATGGATAAATACGGTTATTTCAACTTCGGCCCTCAGTGTTCCCATACATGCGCCTGCCTCGACACTGCCGATGTGGTAATACTCGAGGTGAATAAAAACCAGCCCACCTGCCTTGGCGGAGAGAATGCCTTTCATATCTCTAAGACAGATT
>CAZEJW010000062.1:0-23150 GCA_964512685.1 uncultured Leptospirales bacterium
GGGGACAATAATATTCTTTCATTTGCACTAAAAAATATTTTCAGGAATAAATACTAACTAATAATACATATACGACTGTTTTCTGAGTGCCTATTACACTTCTTATTACAAGCATATTTGGGAGAGAGGGGACCGGCCCTGTCAGAAGTAGAGCGAGTGCTGGGCCGGAATAGAGAAAAGCTGTTGCAGGACCGAGTCCTGCACCCATTTTGTAAATACCGGCAAACAGTGGAAGCACTGTATTGACATTTTATGGAAATGAAATAAAATATTAAACTGCAATCATAAAACAGGATCGAATATGAAAGATGATGAATATCAGAAATTAACAAAGCATAATGAAATTCTTGAAGCGAAAATAATTCAGATCAAAGAAAGATCTTTCCGTGAGATTGATTCATTAAATGCTGAAATGAAATGGCATGAAAATCTTCTTGATTCCCTAAATGATATGGTTTTTGAGGTAAATCCTGACGGGGCTTTTTTATATGTGAACAATGCAATAACAAGAATATTCGGCTATGAACCTGCTGAAGTAATAGGCAAATCTCCATTCGATAAACTGGTTGCCGGTGAAAACAAAAAGAAACTCTCGGATCTTTTTATTAAAACGATAAAAAAGCAGGAAAGTTTTCAGCTTGTGGATAATTATATTCAAGCCAGTAACGGAATATGCCTGAGCCTCGAGATCTCAGCAAATCCATTCTATACTGAAGATGGAATTTTCGCAGGGTTCAGAGGAGTTGTCAGAGATATTACAGAAAAGAAGGTCATAGAAAAAAAACTTATCGAAAGTGAAGAAAGATTCAGGGCTCTTCACGAGCTAACTTCAGGAGGAATTGGAATTCATGATAATGGTATTATAGTCGAAGCAAATAAGGGATTGGTCGATCTTATGGGATATTCATATGAGGAACTTGTTGGAATGGATGGACTTAATCTCATAGCAGAGGAAGAAAGAGACAAAGTGAGATCAAGGATAATCGAGGGTGATACTGCATTATACGATTCGGTTGGATTAAAAAAAGATGGTACTAAATTTGATCTGGAAATTCATGGACGTAAAATTCCATGGCAGGGAAGAGAAGTCAGGGTAACAGAGTTTCGGGATATTACAGAAAGAAAAAAGTATGAAAAGGTTCTTTTCGAGAAAAATAAAGAGCTTCAAGCTGCTATGGAAGAACTTGAGGCAGCGATGGAAGAACTTGAGGCCATGAATGAAGAAATTGTTGATGCCCATGACAGACTCAGAACTTCAGAGGATAAGTACAGGAGAATTATTGATAATTCAAATGAAATTATTCTGCTCGTGAATACCACGGATATTTTGTTCGTTAACGGATCAGTTGAAAAATTAACCGGGTTTAAACCGGAAGAGTTTATTGAAAAGGGATTCCTGGGAATTGTTCATCCGGAAGATATTCAGAAGGTGATGGATTATAATCTTTCAAGAATCAATGGAGAGGATATTCCTGAGAGTTATGATATTAGAATTTTTCATAAAAACAAGGAAATCAAGTGGTTTCATGTAAACGCTTCAGCTATTGAATGGAATGAACAGTCTGCCAGCCTTGTTTTTATTTCAGATATAACAGACAGTAAAAAAGCCGGTGTCCTCCTTGAAGAGGCCAAACTGATGATGGAGGCAGTTATTGAGCAATCACCAGCAGGAATAATTTATGCAGATCTTCCCCACATGAAAGTCAGAATTATTAACCGAAGAATGATTGAATTATTAATGGTTGAAAGAGATTGTCTTGGAGAGAATATTTATGATTTTCTGGAGAATAAATCCTGGACTGAATACCAGTCAACCGGAGAAGAAATAAAAGACGATGACAGTTTTCTCGTGAAAGTTCTGGAAGGTGAAAAGATTGTAAATTTTGAGCTTACTATTAAAAGATCTGATGGTTCTCTCAAGCATGTTTTGATTAATGGAATACCAGTAAAAAATAAAAATCAGGAAATTGTCGGAGGCCTTGTCTTCAGTCTTGATATAAGCATGAGAAAGGTTGCTGAAAATGAACTAAAAAAAACCCTTAGTCTTCTGCAGGCAGTAATAGAAGAGGCTCCATTTGCAATTTCTGTTGCTGAAAGAGAAGGGGAGTCATGGAGAATAATTTTATATAACAGAGAGGCTCAAAGAATCAATGGTAAGCCCATGATTCAGGAGTATATTGATGCTGAATCAGAGATGAAAATGATGACTGAAATTTCCAGGACAGAGATTGGATTCAGGAGGAATCCATTGAGCAGAGCAATCTTCGATGGGGAAGAAATAAGAAATGAAGAAGTAGTAATAAAGCAGGAAGACGGAAGTGAGGTGTGGATAAGCGTTTCAGCAGCTCCAATATATGATGACAGTGGTGAAATCTTTGCGGCAGTTGCTTCATTCCCTGAGGTAACAGAAATGAAACAACTTGAATACAGGATGAAAATTCAGAATGATGAGCTTGTTGCAATGAATGAAGAGCTGGTTGCCGCGAATGAAGAATATGAAGCGATAAATGAAGAGCTTATTGCTTCACAGAGCGAACTTGAGGAAAGTGAAGCAAGGTATAGGGAACTCAATGAAGAGCTGGAAAAGAGAGTAAGGGATCGAACCGCTGAACTGGAAAGATCAATGAATGCATTGAGAGATACTCAGCACAAACTTGTTCAGTCAGAAAAAATGGCATCTCTCGGAGAACTTGTTGCAGGAGTTGCCCATGAGATAAATACTCCGGTTGGTGTTAGTGTAACAGCTGCATCATTTCTGGCAGAGAAAATTCATGAGCTCGAAAAGATGTATCAGGGCAATGTATTGAGAAGATCGGATATTGAAACATTTATTGGCTCTTCTCTTGATTCAACAACAGCACTGATGATGAATCTTGAGCGTGCAGTGGAACTGATCAGGAGTTTCAAGCAGGTCTCGGTTGACCAGTCCAGTGAGAACAGGCGAAAGTTTAAACTTCATGATTATATTGATGAAATTCTTTTAAGCCTTCGTTCCAGATACAAGAGAACAGGCCATTCAATAGAAGTCGATTGTCCTGAAGATCTCGAATTGGACAGTTTTCCTGGAGTGTATTTTCAGATTATAACAAATCTGGTAATGAATTCTCTTTTGCATGCCTTTGAAGGAATCGACTCAGGAAAGATAATAATCAAGGCCAGTAAAATGAATCAGAGTCTAATACTGGTTTATACAGACAATGGAAACGGGATGAATGAAGTGACACTCAATAAAATATTTGATCCGTTTTATACAACAAAGAGGGGTAAAGGCGGAAGTGGACTGGGGATGCATATTGTCTATAATCTTGTTACTCAGAAATTGAATGGCTCCATCCTATGCGAAAGTCAGCCTGGTGAGGGCGTTAGATTCGAGATAGTGGTTCCGATAAAATTACCGCAATAGTATAATCCCTTAATCAGAAAAAATTTTTTTAATTTTTCATAATTTTTAAATAAAAGGACTCACGCATTTTTTTTCGTTGATAAAAATATATAGTCCTTTTCATGTCATATTTATGAAAATGATTGAGTCCGGGCAGAAAATATATACAGTAAGTGAGCTCTCAAAAGGTATAAAACAGCTTTTTGAAAATACTCCCTTTTTAAATAATGTATGGGTAAAGGGAGAAGTTTCGAATGTCACATATCATACTTCAGGACATATCTATTTTACTTTGAAGGATGCCGGAGCTATTATCTCTGCAGTTTTTTTCAAATACGCCAATAAAAATCTGACATTTAAACTCGAAGAAGGGATGAGTATTTTTGTATGCGGAAATATTACAGCTTATGAAAAAAGGGGTTCTTACCAGATAAATGTTCTGAAGGCAAAGCTGGAGGGCGAGGGTGAACTTCAGAAGAAGATTGAGGCATTAAAAAACAGGCTGCTTGAAGAAGGTATCTTCAATGATTCACATAAACGGCCTCTTCCTTTTTTTCCACAGAGGATAGGTATTGTAACTTCGCCGACTGGAGCTGCTGTAAGAGATATTATCAAGGTTGCATTAAGACGTTATCCCAATATCGAGATGGTTATAGCACCGGCCAAAGTACAGGGTGATGAATCAGCAGAGTCAATTGCTCTGGGAATAAAAGAACTTAATAAAAAAGAATATAACATAGATGTGATAATAGCAGGACGTGGAGGTGGTTCTTTTGAAGACCTCATGGCTTTTAATGAAGAAGTGGTTGTGAGGGCATTCTATAATTCAGAAGTGCCGATAATTTCCGCTGTGGGTCATCAGATAGATCATCCACTATCTGATGATGCCGCAGATGTAGCCGCACCAACTCCTTCCGCTGCCGCAGAAGTGGCCATTCCGGTTAAAAAAGATCTCTACGATGAAATTCAATACTATCTGATACGATGTGAAAACAGGATTTATTCTGATTTAAGGGATTACCGAAATCGGATCGAATCAGTCACAGGGCGAAGAGTTTTCCGCGATCCAATGGAACTTATTAATCTAAGAGAAATGTATCTTACGGAAATGGAAAACCGGCTTTCAGGTGTAATGAGAACTATGGTCCATGAAAAAAAACAGGCACTCGCAGAACTTCATGATATTAGAAAAGAGATCAGAACCTTGCTGCGGGAACGAGAATACAGGTTTTCGATGGCTCTTCAGGCGCTTGAGGCATTCTCGCCTCTGAATGTCCTGAAAAGGGGATATACCATTACAAGAAAAGAAGAAAACATAATAAAGACAGTCAGTGAAATTCAAAAGGGCGACAGAGTCGATGTACAGTTCAGTGATGGGATTCTTGGATGTCTGGTAGAAGAAAAAACAATACAGGAGCTGATAAGGGATGGAAAAAAAGCAGAAAAAAACGACCTTTGAAGAAGCGTTAGAAGAACTTGAAAAGATTGCATCAGATCTCGAATCAGGGGATCTCGGTCTTGATGAATCCATAAAGGAATTCGAAAAAGGTATGCAGTATGCAAAATTATGTCATGATAAACTGGAAGAAGCGGAAAGGAAGATAGAGATTCTTCAGAAAGGTGAAAAAGAAAAGCCGGAAAAGAAGAAGGTAAAGGTCAAAAAGGATACAGGAGAGATAGAGGATGATGAAGAACTTCAGGGATCTCTCCTCTGATTATTGCATGGTATGTGATTATTTAAAAAATTATTGTTTACACATGCTTATCTTTCTGTTGAATTTTATCCCGACGATGGATTGCTGCTGACAGAATCTTGTATTGAAAAAGGAATACCATGAAAAAGCTGATTATAATCTGTATGTTCTTATTTGTTATTTCGGGTTGTAAAAATAACGAAACAGTATTTTTTTGTGAGGGCATCACTCCGGATGGAGAAACAGTAAAATGCGGAAAGAAGTTTTACTCTGGGGATCTTACTGTCGTGATAAGAACTGATGGAAAAAACGAAGAGTCCATTCTTGTGAAGGTGGATTCTGAAGGCAGAAAAAACGGTGAGTTCCAAAAAGAAATTAAGACAGAAAAAAATAAACCGGTTAATTCAATCGTATTACCTTTTTACAATGAAGGAAAATACAATGTTAAAGCTTATTCCGGAGATCTGCTTATCAGCAGTGGAGAAGTTGAAATTATTGAATAAATTTTCAGTTGTCTGTTTCGGATGTCAGCGGAATTTTTAAGGATACTGAGTTCCCCTTTTCATTCCAGGTAGGTTCACAGAACTGCTTGATAATCTGTATTCCCCCTGCCCTTTCCTTCGTTTGGAAAACGTCGTTGAAATCCTGAATCCTGTCTATTTTAAATCCATTTCCTTCATCTGTAATTTCAATTGAAAGAAATCTGCTGCTGAAAAAAACTCTTATATTGACCACCTTCTTGGGATTCCAGTGATTTCCATGTTCCATTGCATTAGAATGTGCTTCATTAATAAGATTGACAAGATCCTGATCTGAGAGAGGAATCTCTATGCCGGCCCTGTTTATCGTTTTCATTATTGTTTCGATAACAGGTCCTTTTCTCTCTTTGATGGAGGGATGTGAAAGATTTAGTAGTTCAATATTTTTTTCTGTATGTGCTGTCTGATTCATGCCAAGTTTCTTTTTTCTTTTTGGACAGCATATAAATCACTTTCAGAGAGTCAATGTTTTTGTTAAAAAAATTAACTCTCTTCTGATTTTAATTTTTTCTGTTTCAGGAATTTGTGGATTTATTAATTATTTTTTTTTAAGGCTTTTTCTTCTCTGTAAAACACTATAACCAGAAGTATAGCCCCAATTACAATTACAGAATCAGCTATGTTGAATGCTGGCCATCTGTATACTCCATCAACTCCTACAGAAAGAAAGTCAACAACCCCTGGTCTGCCGGGAATGACGCGGTCAAGTATGTTTCCAAGAGCTCCTCCAATGATGAGTGACATTGCAATATGAAATGAGACATCTTTACTTTTCTCATATATGTAATATACAACCATCATTATCAGAACAATGATCGAAACTATCAGGAATAGATTTTTATGCCCTTTCAGTATTCCGAAAACTCCTCCATCATTATAAAGTAAGGTGATGCGGAAAAATCCGCCCATGTAGTCATTGTGTTCTCCATAGGAAATATTGTTCACGACCAGATATTTAGTAATAATATCCATTGCCAGTGAAGAAATTATTATCAATGCTGCAAGCATACGTTTTTTCATGAAATATTATCGGCTCCGGTTAATTTGCGGGAATTGAATTTAAAATTTCACAATAATCCCCTTTTTGATTTTTACAGTTCGTATTTAAATAAAATAAAGTCAATCATAATATTTACATTGACCGTTCCGAATACCGGGTGAATATTTACATGATATATGAAATCTTTGGCAAGGATTCCTGTTGATTAAATTTGATCTTGGCTATTATTAAAAAGATAATTGAATGGAAAAAAAATGCAGGATATAAACAAAACAATAAATTATGAAACTGTATTCACATCAGATGATTTTGAATACATGAAAAAGATAACTCTTGAAGCTGGCAGAATCGCTGTTGATTTCCAGGAAAATAATCTCATTGTAAGCAGAAAAAAAGATTCTTCAATTGTTACTCAGGCAGATCTCAAGGTACAGGAATTTCTTGTGTCTTCTATCAGAAAGAGATTCTCTGATATCAATTTTGTCTATGAAGAGGAATTCGACACTTCGACTGCTGAAATGTCCGAAGACAAAATTTCTGTAATAATTGATCCTATTGATGGAACAGCCATGTTCAGTATGCATCTTCCTATCTGGTGTATATCAATTGGAGTTTTCAGGGGATTCACTCCGGTTTATGGTTTTGTATATTCTCCGGGCGCGAAAATGTTTTTTTGTAATGACGACAAACACGCGTATCTAAATGGAGAGATTGTTTCTGTAGATAAAAAAATGATAGTTGATACAGAAACAAATCTTTTTTATTCAACCGAGGTTAGGAATATCAGGTCACTCAGATTCCCGGGTAAAGTCAGGAACCTGGGATCTACTGCCCTGCATGCGTGTCTTACGGTTGATAATATCAGGAACAGGGTGATCGGTTTTATTGGTAAGGCGTTTCTTTGGGATTGGGCCGGAGCTGTTCCAATTATTCAAAAGGCTGGCGGAAATGTGAAATATCTCAGTGGAGAGAATATCGATTTTAAAAAAGTAGCTGAGAATAATTACAGGTTTTCAGATTATGTTCTGGCATATAACTGTTTGGAATTCAGCATAATAAGAGATTTTTTTATAATGGAATAAATTCTGAACTTCATTTATTCCCGGAAAAAATGAACAAACTATAAGAAGAGAGATATGGAAACCTATTATTTTACCTATGGAACTATTGCTGTTACTGCCCTGCTCTCTTTTGCAGCTTTTCGGAACAGTTTAATTGCTGATAAAATGATATTCTCAACAAAGAAAATTTTAAGAGATAATGAATACTACAGGCTGGTTTCATCGGTTTTTATTCATGCAGGCCTTGGACATTTTGCCTTTAATATGTTCAGCTTTTATTCATTCTCAATCTCAATTGAACATTATTATGGATTCAGGGCTGTTGCGCTTATATATTTTATCAGCGGAATTGCAGGCAGTCTTTTTTCTCTGCTGCTCAACAGAAAAAATATGAACTACCTTGCTCTTGGAGCATCCGGCGCTGTAAGCGGAATTATATTCTCATCGATTTTTCTGGTTCCGGGAGGAAGTGTTTATATTTTCCTTATCCCTGTTGCAATTCCTGCATGGGCCTTTGGAATTTTGTTTGTACTTGCATCAATCTACGGAATAGACAGGCAGATCGGAAACATCGGCCACGATGCTCATCTTGGTGGCGCGCTTGCCGGAGTTCTTTCTGCAGGTTTAATCTCACCCCACTCTCTAATAGCAAATCCATTATTACTTGGTGCAATATTCATCCCGGCTGTAGTTTTTATTATTTTTATTCATAAGAGAATAAAATAGTATGTCATTGTATGTAGTAGATTGTCACCCTGAGCAAAGACTCAGAAGTGTACTCTCAAGTCTTGAAAGAGAAGGAGATGAGGAGATAAAGAGGAGATTATAGAGATAAAAGGATTGTTTATTTGTGACTAAGTCATTTTATTTTTTGCGGCAGTTTCTGCTCCATGAGATTTATTCTCAGTTATATCGCAGCGAGTAACGTAATTATTTTAATTGTGTATAGCTTTATTATTTATCTCTTATATCTCTCCTTTTATATCCCCATATCCCCTTACTCTTCTCTTTATTAAATGTGGGAACTCCTCAGGCGGAGACGAAGAGTGACAGAATTATGAATTAATAATAGTGGATCTCGCTAATACCAGACAGTTTATTATTTCCCAATACAGAATCTTGAGAAGATTGATTCAAGGATGTCGTCAGGTGTTATTTCTCCTGTTATTTCTGAAAGATTGTCCATAACAGAATTGAGCTCAAATGCAGTAATTTCATTAGGAGCGCCTTCTTCTATCAGGCAAACTGCGGATTTCATTCCGGCCACTGATTTTTGAAGAAGATCGGTTATTCTCATGTCAGACACGAAGGAATCCTCAAGATTGACAAAACTGTTTTTTAGTATCCCTGAAATGCTTTCTTTCAGCTCTGAAAGACCAATGCCCCTGATTGCTGAGAAGTGTACTGTTTCGCGTCCGAGATCATTTTCGATTTTTTCTACTGCTTCTTCATCCACCAGATCTGTTTTGTTTATTATATAAATAGTTTCCTTGTCTGAAACCTCATCGATTATTGAAATATCAGCATCTGTTATTCCGGTTGTTGCGTCAATGAGCATAAGAACGATTGAAGACTTTTCTATGCTTTTGTGGCTGAAGTCGATTCCTATTTTTTCGAGTTCACTCGATGGATGTCCAATACCGGCTGTGTCATAGAGATTTATCTGAAAGCCGTCTATGAGGATGTCTTCGCGGATTACATCCCTTGTTGTTCCCGGAATATCCGAAACAATGGCCCTTTCCCTGTTAAGTATAAGATTGAGCATACTGGATTTCCCTGCATTTGGTTTGCCTGTTATTGTAATATCGATTCCCTGTGACAGTTTTTCTCCAGTCTCACATCGAAGAAGGATACTTTCGAGGCCTGATAAAATTTTCAGTGCTGAACTAAGAGCCTGTTCGGGTGAAATGAATTCGATTTCCTGATCAATGAAATCTATAGCAGCTTCAATATCCGCCTTGAGAAGAATTATCCTTTCTTTTATCTCCTCTATTGCAATTTTCAGAGAACCGTGCATCTGCCTGAGCGCTGCATCGATTTCCCATTCACTTCTTGCTGTTATTATATGATTGATAGCTTCAGCTTCGGTTAAATCCATCTTCCCATTAAGAAAGGCACGCTGACTGAATTCCCCTGGCTCAGCAAGCCTGATTTCCTTTGAATGAAGAAGCCTCATAATTCTTGAGACCATAAGGCGGTTACCATGACAAAAAATTTCAGCCATATCTTCACCTGTAAAACTTTCGGGAGCATGATAACTTACTATAATGACATTGTCTATTTCATCATGATTGTTAACAATCGAACCGTATGCAGCATGTCTGTGAGTTAGTTTTTCAGGGTTGGTGAATATTGAACGAACGACCCTGAGAGTTTCAGGGCCGCTTATTCTTATTATTGCCAGTGTTGAATTGACCGGAGGTGTTGCCGGTGCGCAGATTGTTTCTTCTCTATACATTTCATTTTTCTGCCTGGTCACTAGGCATTATTTTTATTTTTCTGTATATTCCCTGGCCTTCGCTTCTTGTTATTACCCTTGAGTCATTCTGAAGCGTTAGATGTATCAGGCGGCGTTCAAAGGGGTTCATCGGCTCTAGTGTCCAGGGCCTTCCGGTTCTGGTTACTTTTGCTGCAATATCCTTTGACATTTTTCTGAGAGCCCTTTCCCTTTTTTCCCTGTAGCCTTCGATGTCGAGAATTATTTTTTTATCGATTCCTGTTGTCTGGTTAACCATGAGATTTATCATGAACTGAAGAGATTCGAGAGTTTTTCCTTTTCTGCCGATTATAAGCCCTGAATTTGTTTTGCTTTCGAGTTCAATGTATACTTTTGTTTCTGCTTCTTTGAGGTCTTTGATTTCGCCGTCGATTTCCATCTTTGAAAGTATATTCAGCAGTACTTCTCTGGCTGTATCTCCAACGTCCATATTATCTTCATTGTAGAAGACTCTGATTTTGGCTGGTTTTGATACTCCGAAACCGAATATACCGCTTTTCCCCTGTTCGATAACCTCAATTTCAACTCCTGAGGAATCCTTCATTCCTAACTCGGCCAGGGCTTTTTTCGTCGCGTCATCGACTGTCTTTCCTTCGTATTCTAATACCTTCATTTTTTTCTCCTTAAATTGGGCATGATATAAATTCGTGAACCCTTCACTGCCGGGAATCCGGCAGTGATTATAAGGACTTTTGTCCTTTCAAAGGCCGCTTTTTGTGGTCTTTTATTTTTCTTTTGCCTTCCCCCATTTGTTGACATAGATCTGATTCAATACCTGGAATGCGTTCTGAAGTGTCCAGTAGAGTACAAGTCCTGAAGGCATCGTCCAGAAAATAAATATCAGAAATACCGGCATAAGGGTCATCATGATTTTTTGCTGCTGTGATCCTGCATCCACACTTGTCAGTTTCTGCTGAAGAAAAGTCGTGATTGTCATAAGGATTGGCAGTATGTTAAGATTGAATCCTGATATGGTTGCAACTGTATCAGGCATGGAAAGATCCTGCATCCAGAGAATAAAAGGAGCATTCCATAAATCAATCGAGTTGATCAAAGCGCTGTATAGTGCAAAGAAAAACGGCATCTGAAGAAGAAGCGGTAAGCATCCCCCGAGAGGATTAACCTTGTTCTCTTTATACAGCTTCATTGTTTCTCTTTGAAGCACGTCAGGTTTGTCTTTATATTTTGCCTTTAGTTCATTGACCTTTGGCGTAAGTTCCTGCATCTTTTTCATAGAGTCAGTTGACTTGTTTGTCAGAGGCATGAAAACCAGTTTTGTTAAAAGAGAGAATATTACAAGAGCCCATCCAAGATTCCCCACAAGGTCGTTTATTCCAAGCAGGCACCATACTACAAAATATCTTATTGGTTCTATCCATTTACTGATATCGGCAGCATCAACTATTGACGGATCAACAGCCCTCAGCTTATCCTTGTCTTTTTCTCCAAGGTAGATTCTGAATGATTTTTTGATCTCTGTTCTCGGGCTGATGGTGTTTACAGGTACATACATTCCTGTTCTGACTCCGGAATCTTCCCTGTTGTCCAGAATCATTCCGCTTCCCTTGAAATCCTGAGGAAGCATTACCACCAGAAAATATCTGCTCATTATACCTATCCAGTCAGTTGAGCCCGGTTCGGTTTTTATACTCCCGGACTTGGAAAAGAATCCACTGCCCTTTGACATCATTTCAAAATCCTGATTGATGGAGGCGAATCCATTTACAAGATTGTATCTGTTTGAGTAATCGAGTGTTGGCCCTAGCATCCCCGGAGATGAGAAAATAACAGTACCGTCAGGGAGTGTCAGGTCTTTGCGGCCTATATTGGCTATTCTGTATTCGAGGTTGAAATCATATGCCTCTTTCTTAAAGGTATATATTTTTTCAATTCTTACAGGAATATTGTTCAGTTTTATAACAGTGTAAAATCTGATACTTCCGTCTTTTTCGATCCTGTGATTCCAGTTAACCTTGTCCAGGTTGTTCCCGTAAAGAAATTCATTATTGCTGAAATGAATAGGGAAATCCAGATTTTTATCCCCGCTGTAAGGGGATTCTGTGACTACGAGATCAATGTCCCTTTCCTTATATTTTACCTTCTTGAGTGAAGCACCTTTGTTTGTAAGTTCGACGGAGTATTTATCAGTATCAATTTTCAGGTTGGCTTCTTTTACGTTTCCGGTTGATTTGATATTGATTGATGATACTGGTCTGACATCTGCTGCTTTTTTTTGGTTTTGGGCAACTGTCTTCTCAGTGATTTTTTTGAGGGGCTGTTTACTTGCTGTTTCCTGATCAGGAGCAAAAAAGTAGAACCAGCCGACCCATACAGCGATTGATAAAGCGATTGCAAGAAATGTTCTTTTTTCCATAGGTTTTTCCTTCCAGAATTATTTTAGTTTTCGGGAAAAGAGAATTCGGGCAGGTGTTCTTTGGTGAAACTATCTGTTGAGAAATGAAAAATTTTCCGGAACCGGGTCATATCCGCCTTTGCTGAACGGATTACAACTCAGTATTCTCTTGATTGAAAGATACATACCTTTGACAGGGCCATGCTTCTGCAGTGCCTGGATTGTGTATTGAGAGCACGATGGATAATATCTGCATGAAGGCGGCAATAATGGAGATATTATAAGTTGATATATTTTTACAGGTATTATCAGTAAATTGCTTAGTAATCTACCTGTTTTTTGTATAAACTTCTGGTATATTCTCATCGGTCCATCACTCCGGCATTCTGAAGTAAATGCTTGATGTCCTGTCTGGCCTGCTCAAAAGATTTATTTTTAAAGGTACTATCAGGTTGAATAATCAGAGAATAACCGTCTTTCATATCTTTCAAAAAATCCTGGAAAATTGATTTGATTCGTCTTTTATACCTGTTCCTTTCATGAGCTTTTCCAAATTTCCTGTTTATTGATATCCCGATCCTTATATTTTTTCTTTCTGGTCCTTGATAACTTTCGTTTTCGTTTTTTATGGAAAAGCTTTTTAAGACAAATACTTTGAGACCCTGAGCCTGATGTTTTTTCCCTTTTCTATAGATAATTTTAAATGAATTCCTGCCCTTGAGTGAATATTCCCTTTTCACTTTAACCTATTTAGGTAATCTCTTTTCGTCAGATACGGTTAACTTTTTTCTTCCTTTTCTTCTTCTTCTTTTAAGAATTTTTCTTCCTTCTACGGTGCTCATTCTAGACATGAAACCATGTTTCCTGTTTCGCTTGATCCTGCTTGGTTGAAATGTCCTTTTCATTATATTTACCTCACAATATAAAATTCTGTAAATGTTTTCGAAAATAATTGGCGGGTAATAAACCTGACAGATTTTGTACCACAAGTGGATTAATTTAAAAAAAATATAATTTTTGTCAATAATAAAACAATGCGTCACAGTTTCAATAAAAAAGAATGATACAAAGCCGGATTCAGGCATTTATTTTAAAAAAAACTACAATAATGGTTTGAGCCCACGGAAAAAGGAAATATATTGCCATTTAATTATTAAATGGCAGAGTAGAATGGATTTACAGCAGATAAATTGCCGATATTAAGAATTGAGATTTCAGAGGAAATAAGGGTGCGGGAAGGAGAAAAGTACTATATGTGGCTATTGAAAACCATTCTGAATTTAAGCTTTGAAAAACGCAATGCTGTAATTCTGTTCTATATAAGCCTTATGGGTGCATTCATTCTTTCGGTACTGCCCTCTTCACCTCCCGGTCTGGAAAAGGTTTGGGACAAGGCAAATCATGCGCTTGCTTTTATAGTTATCGCTTATCTTGGTTTTGTGGCATACAGGGATTCTCTTGTAAGATTGTCTTTATTGGTTATGCTTTTTGGAATAAGCATTGAAGTGGTTCAGTCTTTTGTTCCGTGGAGAGAGTTTTCATTTCTTGATATGCTGGCGGATTTTATAGGAATTCTTCTGGGGCTGATTCTTTTTTTTCTTGTCAGAATGATCAGAGAATATTTGAATTAAATTTTAATATTTAAATTTAATTCATGTTTGTTTCTGGCTGAAAGGAGGGTGAAATGATTTGTCCTGAGTGCGGTCTTGAAAAAAAACCGGGGCATCACGAGTGTGAGTGCGGTCATGTTTTTGTCAGGACTGAATATGAGAGTAGAAAATACAGGAGTAAACAGGTTCGCAGGGCATTCGTGTGGGGATTTTTTGGGATTTTTTTTGGGATTTTTTCTCTTCAAATCAGTCATAGCACAACCGACCGGAAGATAATCAACTATATCTCAATTTTTATTCTTTGTATCGGTCTCATAAACGCAGTAGTGGGAATTGTAAGGCTTGTTAAAATCAATCGCTGATAAACATAAATTTATTTCTGATCTAATGTGACATAAAATATACCTTGACAAATTAGTTCCGGAGTTTAGTTTTATTATCGAGAAATTATGCTTAAAGCTGATTTCTCTGATTATAAAAACGGAGTTTGATTATGATATGGAATATCATCACCATGGTTTTGTGTGTATCCATTCTGCTTGTATTCAGACGGCTCGACAGGGCCAATCCCAGAATGACCAAGCTGAGAAGATATTCTTCCAAGATGTTTGATGATTATAAAAAAATGGCTGAGACTGAAAAGAGAAAGTTTCAGGATGCAACCATTGAAATGGATATACTCATTAAGAAGTCTAATTCTCTTGCAAAGACCATCAGTTCATCTCTTCGGGAGATAGAGGAAAGACTCAATGGACTTGATGTTGAGAAAAGTAATCTTAAAAAGGTAGAAGAGGATATTAATGTAATATCGAAGGCTGCGAAGGATGTAAACCGTCAGATGGAATACATTTCCAGGGCAAGGGATGATTTCAATGATATGACAGAAAGAATCTCAATAATAAGGGATGATATAGATAAAATCAGGGGCGAGAGCAATCTGCTGTCAGCAAACTTTGAGAAAAAGATCAGAGAGAAAACAACTGAACTGACTGAAGATTACTATCAGAAGATGGAGAAGTCAGTAGAGGACATGGAGGACAGGGTAAAGGATTCAGGGCAGATCATACTTGATACTCTTAAGGTCGATCTTGAGGGTATCGCCAAAGTGGTTGAGGGAGCGGAAAATCTCGATTACCAACTCGACAATATCAGGTCAACGGTAATAAATCTTGAGAATTCAGTCTTTGCTGATATAAAGGCAAGAGCAGAAGACCTCAAGGAGGATATCAGTTCCTCTGTACATGAATTCACCGACAAGAAGGAGCATCTGCATGAAAAACTTGATCTGGATATTGAAAGAGTTTATGGAAAGCTCAAGAATGTAGAACAGAATGTTGATACCTCCAAAGACAGGCTTATCAAGACCTTTGAATCAGAGGTTGAAAAAATACGCACTGAACTTGACAGCCTGAGCATCCATGCAATATCCAAAAAAGATGAAATCGTACAGGCAACAAGACGTGAGGCTGAACTCACAAGACAGAAAATCGATGATTTCGAAGAGAAGTTTTCTCAGCTTGAGGGCAGGCTGGTCAGAACTGGAGATGAAAAGATAGATAGTATTGAATCCGCATATAAAAATGTTGAATTTCGTTTTAATTCCCTTTCTGAAAGGCTGGATTCCACAAGAGAGGACCTTGAGAGTACATTGAGTGGTCATTCTGAAAAAATCAGCAAAGAATATGTCTCAATGGAAACAAGGTTGAAGGATATCAAGGCCGAGATCCTTGAATACGAACAGAGTAATGAGATTTTTTCAAGAACCGAAGATATGATGAGAAGGGTGGATGATTCGGTCAGAACCCTGAATTCAATACTTGAGGATGCTCAACAAGAGGCTAAAAGGCTGGATGAATTTATCGAGAATATTGATCAGATAAAAGATATAAGGAAGACTGTTGAGCGCGAGATAAAGACCTATCAGATCCGGAAGGAAAAACTTGCAGGTGTTGAGAATACAATAAGAGGACTCATGGAGCTGGGAGATCTTGCGATAAACAGGGCAGAAGAAGTTCAGGACGGAATATCAAGGGTTGATATGGTTAATGCCAGAGTTGCGGCCCTTTCAGAAACATATTCAAATTTAGAGCACAGAATTGATGAGCTCAGGGAATATGAAGATATTATTTCGAAAAATCTTGAATCAGTTAACCGAACTGATCTTCTGATTCAGGCGATTGATGGTAAAATAAAGGGCTTTCAGAAAACACTCGAGAAATCAGATCGCAAAATGGACAAGGTAACAAAGAACCTGAATGAGATTGAAGAAAACACCCTAATCCTTCAGACAAGGAAAAATGAGATTCAGGATTTAAAGGACAAGTTTGATGAAATAGATGGAATTTCAGACGTAATGGAAAAACGGATCAGCCAGATTCAGGCGATGTTCAGGAAAACAGAAACACTAAGGCAGGAAATAGATGAAACAGATGACCGGCTTCAGGTTATGTATTCTGAGACAGACAGGAAGATGAAGGAATTCGCTGACTTTATACAGGCAGTTGATAAAAACAATCCTATAATAAAACAGGTCAAGTCAGATGCGCCGGGTAAGAATATAAACGAAAATATAATAAAGACGGTAAGGGATCTGTCTGACAAGGGTTGGGAAGCAGCGGATATTTCGAAAAAACTTTTGATAGATGAAAATTCTGTGAGGTTTATTATAAATACAATGTCAATCTGACGATTGACATTGTATTTATAAGGCTGTATTACTGACTTTCTCTCAATCTTTCCTGAACTTCTTTTATTATTTCAGCATCCGACAGTTTTTTTCTGAGCACAACCCTGTATCTGATGTCGAAAGATGTAGGTTCTACATACTTCTTCGGAAATTTGAATGACCATCTTCTGATATCTTCAGTTATGAGTTTGTCAATCTCGAGAAGATATGTTGGTTTTTTTGGGCGAACTTTCATGATATTTCCTGAATCAGGATACAGCCATAATGAAAGAACGCCTTCTCTTACTTCGTTTATTTTATCGAGTCTTCTAAGTTCGTTCATTACATACCTGTCTCCACTGGGGTCAGGTTTCCTGGAAATAAACGGATTTTTTTTCATCTGGGCTACAGTATATTGGTCGGAGGTAAACAGCACTCTGAAGACCTCTTGTGTTTTAGGGTCAGGTTCCAGAAAAGCTTCGTTTTTATCTTCAATTTTCTTTTCAAATTCTGTTGCCGGAGCTTTTTCTTTTTTCGCAGTTGTTGAACATGAAGCGAAAATAAACAGACTAACAGGCAGCATTAAGAGTATAAATTTTTTTTTCATGATAATGTCCTTGATTCAATATTATTCTGATGGGGGTTCTTCTTTTGGATCTTCTTCTTCAGGATCGGGTATTTCTTCTGTGAATACTTCGCCGGATGGTTCAGCAGGCTGGTCCGGTACTATTCCCTTTTGCTGGTCTTCGATATAATTCCCAAGCTTTTCAATACCGGTTTTTAATTCTTCAAACTGGGATACATTTAGAGTCACTCCCTTCTGGGTTGGCTTGTATATTATTTCTCCTGTATTGTAATCCTGTGCCTGATACCAGATCCTGATGTTGATGAGATCTCTTCCTTTGAATTCTGATATTTCGATTCTGATTTTTTCCTGACTGTTTTTATTAAAGTCATAAATTAACATTCTTGTCTCCTTTGTACGAATACTATCATGTGATTTATCCTGATGCAAATGATTTTGCAGTTTTATTCAGTCTCAGGGTTTGTGACAATCTCTGAAACCGAATCGTTTCTGTCAATTAAAAGTGCCCTCATGAATGAAGTATGGCTACAGGGTATTTTTGCAGCTATTGATGTTTTAGAGTGATTGAATCCTTTTGATGTCCTGATATTTTCCGAATATCACCATAATTGTATCATGTGTTAGTGTCTCATCCGCAAGCGGAGCTGTCTTGAATGTTTCTTCCCTGTCTTTCTTTTCTTTAAGAGCAAGGATCTGGCAATTGAAATTTTTTGTAAGTTCCAGTTCCCTGAGTGTTCTGCCAATGAAAATATCAGGCGGCATAACTTCAATTATGCCATGATCTCTTGCAAGGGGAAGGTAATCGAGTGCATTGTTGAGTACAAGGCTGGTTCCGATCCTTATTGCCATGTCCTTTTCCGGAAAAACAACAGTTGATACTCCCACCTTTTTGAGAATTTCTCCATGGTCATCTGAGATAGCCCGGCAGATAATTCTTTTTGCATTGAGTTCCTTAAGGTGAAATGAAATCAGAATACTTTTGGCCATTTCCTGCCCTGTGCTGACGATTACCCCGTCAAAAGTGTCGCACGCAAGAGATTCAAGCACCTCCCTGTCTGTGGCATCTGCAATTATTGCCCTTGTGATAATTTCATCTGCGTGCTGAACAACATCCCTTGATTTATCTATGCCGAGGACTTCACAGTCATATTTGATGAGTTCTCTTGCACAGTTTAATCCGAAATTGCCAAGTCCAATAACAATAAATTTTTTCATTATATTATCCGATCATTAAATTTTCTTCAGGATACTCATATTTGATTTTACCTGATCTGGATGCAAGTGCAATAATCAGTGTCAGTGGGCCGATTCGTCCAACAAACATTACTATTATTATTACTGTTTTGCCCCAGAAGTCGAGTTGAGAGGTAGCTCCCATTGATAGACCAACTGTCCCAAAGGCAGATATTACTTCAAAGAATGCTGACAGAAAAGAGTGATGTCTGTCAAATTCATGAATAGTCAGCAGCAGAAAGGTTGCTGTAATTATAAAGAAAATTGACAGGATTACAAGCGTAGTTGCCCGGTCCAGGGTTTCCCTGTCAAGGGCGTGACTGCCAATGGTGATTTGCTTTCTTCCTCTGAATTTTGCAAAGATGAGCAAAAGGATTGCAGCGAGTGTTGTTGTTTTTACTCCACCGGCAATAGATCCCGGTGAGCCGCCTGTAAACATAAGAAATATCATGAATGAAATGGTACTGGGACGCAATGAGCTTACTTCAAGAGTGTTGAATCCTGCAGTGCGGCATGTGACCGAATTGAAAAAAGAAGTCAGCAGGGATTCGGAAAAGCTCATGTCTTTCATCGCATAATCGTGTTCCAGTATGTAAAAAATAAACAACCCGCTCATTATAAGGGATAAGGTTGTTATGAGAACAATTTTTGTATGAGTGGAAAGTCCTGTGAAACTGAATTTTCTGTCTCTTATGATCATTCTGGAAATTTCATAGATGACAATGAATCCGAGTCCGCCCATTATTATGGAAAAACATATCGGCAGAATTACAAGGGGATCTGAAGTGAATGATCCGAGACTGTTTGAGAATGTTGAAAATCCGGCATTGCAAAAGGATGAAATGCCGAGAAAAACAGCGTGCAGGAGAGCCTGATCAGCAGGATATTCCCCGATGAAGTGAATAAAAAGCAGTACGGAAACCGTAAGTTCTACAGAGGCTGTATAAAGGATGATTCTAAGTAGAAGATTTTTCGCGGGTTTTTTTCTGCCGTCGGAATAGATTGTATCTATTGTATACTTCCACTGCAGCGAAATATCTCCTCCGAGAAATGAAAGCAGAGCAAGAGAAAAAGTCATTATTCCTAATCCGCCAAGCTGAACCAGCATAATGATTACAATTTTGCCAAAGGTTGTGAAATTTCTTGCAGTATCCAATACTGAAAGGCCAGTAACACAGACAGCAGAGGTTGATGTAAAGAAAGCGTCAATCAGGGATATTCTGCTGTTAGTGGAACATGGCAACAGCAAAAGCATGGTTCCGGCAGTTATGAGAGCAAGGAAACTGATCAGTATTGCTCGTACCGGCGTCATTTGTTTTGTAATTTTTAATTTATTCATTATTTTCTTCTTGATACAAATGGGTGTAGATCTATTCAGGTAATGTAAGAATAGTCAGAAATCAATAATTATTCCATTACATCAAATCATTTTTTTCATCAGTAATTATTTCATATAATTGTGATATACTGAAACAATCTGAAAAAACCACTGAATTTTTATCAAAACAGGAGAAAACCATTTTGCTGCAAAAACTGCCACCAGTGATTCAAAAGATTATCAGGGGATTTAATAATGAGACAGATCTTTCACGATATGTATCTCATATCGTGATTTCTGTAATTCTCGGCATTGCAGCAGGCGCGGGTGCCGTTCTCTTTCACTTCCTTCTCGAGAAAATGAGGCAGTTTTTTGAACCCGGACATTTTACCGGTCTTTTCAATGTAAGCGGCAATTATATTTTTATCATTCCTGTCATTGGGGGTATCGTTCTTGTTGTTCTTACCCGGATGTTCAGCAATATTGCATCTGAAAGGGGAGTGATTAGTTCAATAAGGGCTCTTGTCATAAACAATGGTTTTATTCCACTGAAGGTTACTCTTTTTCATCTTGTCACACCAATAATTGCTATCGGAACAGGTCATCCTCTTGGACCAGAGGGGCCCGCAGCCAAACTCGGAAGCGGTATTGGTTCTTTTATGTCACAGGTTTTCAGGCTCGAAAAATCAGGAATGAAGATGTATACTGCTGCGGGGGCGGGCGCTGCAATTTCGGCTGTTTTTAATGCTCCCATAACGGGTGTTTTTTTTGGCATTGAGGTAATGCTGCTTAACGACAGCAAGAACCAGGCTCTTAGTGCGCTCATCGTTTCATCGGTTGTTGCGGATATAGTATCCAGAGCATTTCTCGGTAATCAGCACATTATTTCAATTCCCTCCGGAGGTCTTGGTTCTCTCGGAGAGTATCACTTTTTTCTTTTAATGGGTATAGTGAGCGGACTTGTGTCTATTTTTTATTTCAGGATTAAGAAATCATCAGGAATTCTCTTCAATGATAAGATGAAAAACTGGAATGAATACACAAAACTTATTCCGGTTTGTATTATTTTTGGTATCGTTCTTATGAAATACTATCAGCTGTTTGGCCTGGGATATGATATGATAAATGAGGTTCTCAGCGGTAAATTTACACTTCAGACAGTTCTTGTTCTGTTGTTTCTGAAAACAGTATTTTTGGCGCTTTTTCTTGCGGCAGGTTCATATGGAGGAACTTTTGCCCCGGCACTGGGAATTGGCGTTCTGCTTGGTTTTTCATTTGCAACAGTGTGTAATTCTCTTGCCGGTACTAACCTTGACCCTGTGACCTTTGCCCTGGTCGGAATGGGTGGCATGCTTGCTGGTTTGAACTCAGTGCCTTTGGCATCCATTATGCTGGTTTTTGAAATAACGAATGATTATAAATTCATACTTCCTCTTATGCTGGTTTCAATAATATCTTATCTTGTTTCGACTTATTACAACAAGGGGACAATATATGCCAGGGGGCTGCAGGATTTCGGCATTGATGTAAGCCGCAGGAGTGAAGTGGACATTCTTGGGAAGATCAGAGTGAAGGATCTCATGTCGTCTGATTTCACAAGCGTGAATTATAAAACACCATTCAGCAAAGTTATGGAAGAGCTCCTGAAGTCAGAATACGGGGACGTCGTTGTAGTGGATTCCGAAATGAGGTCTTTTGGTGTAATTTCACTCAGGGATATCAGACAGGTTCTTTTGTCAAATGAGCTCGTTGAGCTTCTTATTGCGCAGGATATTGTCTCTCCTGCTCCTCCTGTAACTCTGGATGACCCTGTGTCACTGGCGGTTCAGAAGCTCGAGGAGTATGATATGGAAAATGTTCCGGTTATTGAGAACAGGGAAAGTCAGAAAGTAATAGGATTTCTTTCTCATCATGACATTATTCAGGCCTATAACCGTATGCTGAGAGAATGGGAAGAAGACCAGCTTTTTCTCTATGGAAAATCGTTTGATTAAATCCACTGCAACTCAAAATCCGCTTGTGATTCGTCTTAGTATCTCCACAAGAGACAGAAACAGTACCATCCAGATAATATAAACAGCTGCCTGAAATATGGCCCTGTGAAGATCGATTTGCGGATGTAGAGGGTGATGCAGTTTTTTGTGAAAAAAGGCGCTCATGATCTACCTCCTTTTACACTTAACAATATACAAATTTTTCAGATATCAGACTATAATTAAACTGATCCTGAGCAACTTTTATCAGTATTTATTCCTTAAATACTTATCAGAATAAATGAAAGGCTCTGTTATATCCGCCGCCGAAGGTGGCGAAGATAACAGAGCCTTTTCTTATGTAATAAAGTATAGAAATAAAGATTGAATTATTATTGTTAAAAACAATGTAAGGTGTAGTATTTTTTAATCAGGGGAATCCCCTGATTAATCAGACAGTCAGTTTTTATCCCTGCTGCTTTTTATGTGAATTTGTAAATATTATTTCATCAGGGATTTTTTATAGTTCTCAAGTGCAGTCAGAAACTCTTCAGGAACAGGAGCTTTTTTTCTTTCAAAAAAGCTGAATGAGACCAGCCCGGTTTCGCCATATGCAACGGGTTTGCCTTTTTTTGTGACCTTCTGAAAGATTCTCATTCCGCCTTCCTCGATTTCTCCAACGTGGGTCTTTACTATGAGGTGGTCTCCCCAGAAGGCTTCTGATTTGAAGTTGATAACCATATCGGCAATTATTGTTCCTACAGCATTGCCGATATTTCCTTCTGAAAGGCCGAGTGTTTTATACAGGTGGGTTCTTGCGTCATGCAGAATGGCTGCCATTTCTGCTGATCCAACATGACCTCCGTGATTGAGGTCTGCTACACGAACTTCAAGTTCAAATGAAAATTCATAATCTTCCTGCTCTTCAAGCCTTATCCTTGGCATGCTGCTCTCCTCTATTCGGTTTCTTCTTCGTCATCATCAATTTCATATGTTAAAGAGAGATATCCTGGATCAGAGCTGTCACTTGTTTCTTTTACAAGCTCTCCATCTTTATATATTTCGATAACTAATGTTGCATCATCATCATCGGGGTTTACGGTTGATGCTGAAATTTTGATCTGGTCATCGAGTTCAATGTCGTCTTTTTCAAAGGAGTATGAATTTGTTGTTTGCTGCTCGGCATTGAAATATATAGTATCATCTCCATCAACGCAGTAGTCACCTGTAAAATTAGTG
>CAZEJW010000063.1:0-20965 GCA_964512685.1 uncultured Leptospirales bacterium
GGAGTGAAGGTACTCATATTTGGGATTCAATGCTGAACTCGATAAAAGGCTACAGGTAAACTTTTCGCTGTCTATCGAAAAATCAGGTAATATATTTGAATTCCTGCTAAAGACAAAAATTTTACTGTACCCTCCAAAACCGGAAAAGCTGCGTTCTTGAATATATACTACAATTTCCCATCACAAATTATTAACCCCGGTAATCGCCTTACCTCCGCTTAAAACTGAAATAACATTATCAGCAGCGATTTCAACCATCTTCATCCTGGTCTCTTCATCTGCACTCCCTATGTGGGGAAGCAGCACTGCATTTTCGAGTTTCAGAAATTTACTGTTCAGGTTGGGTTCGCTGTTGTAAACGTCAAGACCTGCGGCCCATATCTCTCGGGTCTTGAGTGCATTGATGAGTGCATCCTCATCAACCACAGGGCCTCTGGCAGTATTTATTAAAATGGCTGATTTTTTCATCAGCTTAAATTCATCCGGCCCTATCATCCCCCTTGTGCTTTCAGTGAGAGGCATGTGAAGTGATACGAAATCAGATTCTGTGAGAAGCCTTTTTAAATCGCAGTACTCTGCTTTCTCCTCTTTTTCAAATTCCGGCGATCTGTTCCTGTTGTGATAGAGTATCTTCATATCCCAGCCCCTGGCTCTCTTTGCCATTGTGCGGCCAATTCTGCCTGCACCGATTATGCCCAGGGTCTTTCCTGTAATACTCTTGCCAAGCATAAATGAGGGTGTATATTTTTCCCAGCCCCCTGATCTTACGAGGCGGTCACCTTCGGATACTCTTCTTGCAGCGTCCATGAGAAGTGCCCAGGCAATGTCAGCTGTTGCCTCACTGAGAACCCCTGGTGTGTTGGTGGCCTGTATACCCTTTGATGTGAGATATTCAATATCAAGATTGTCATAACCAACAGCATAGTTGGCTGCAACCTTGAGATTACTCGCATCTTTAAGAAGGGCCTCGTTTACTTTATTGCCCATCATAAAGATTGCTCCGTCTGCATCAGTGATATGTTTTTTTATTTCATCGTGGCTCATGGGCTCATCGTCGTCCCGCATTACCACGCTGAATTTCTCTTTCAGTCTTTCAAGGCCGGGGCCGAAAAGTCTCTGTGTTATCACTACCTTCTTTTTCATCATGTCCTCCGTGTGCTGATTTTTTACTTAACGCCATTGCTGCTGAATACATCGTCTGCAGTGTAGGGCATTTCTATTGAACCAAGTATGTCAAGACCTGTGATTTCACAGGGATTCCTGTCTATAAAGACAGATTTCGTTTTTTTGAATTCGAGTTCAAGGGCCCTGCCCGAATAGTCATTGTCTGTGCACCTGTTCATCAGAACCATGGGTACTCTTATCTTTAGCTCTCCAAGTCTTTTGTATATATCCTTTGATTCTGCCATGGAGAGCGAGTTGTTGTTGAGTACTATTACAGCAGCAGTTGTTTTTTCGTCACTTAGAATTTTTGACAGTTTACTGTATCTTTCAATCAGGTCATTGACCCTGATGAGAATCCGGTCTGTTTCCCTTAACGTTCCCCTTTTTCCTGATCTTATTTTTGTCAGTATGTCTTTCTTCTCAAGAATGTTCTCCCTGAGTTTCTTCAGCTCCTTAAGCCATATCAGTGAGACCTCGGGTAAAGAGAGAAATTTCAGGGTAAGGGCTGTCGGGGGCGTGTCGAATATTATATAGTCCGCGTTGCTGTATTTGTCGATTGTCTCCTCAATGGAGAGAAGTACCGCGTATTCTTCGAGTCCGGGAGCGTATCTCAGAGACTTGAAGTAACCGTCAATGTTAAAGGCCTGCTGGTATCTGTAGACAGACTTGTATTCCTTCTCGGTTTTTTTGAGATAATGGGTCACTTTTTTCCCCAGATCTGTCTCTATTATGATCAGATTTTTTTCGATGTGTACTGGTCTTGCAGAGAAATCTTTCAGAAATATATCATGCAGGTTATGGGCAGGGTCCAGGGAATTAAGAACTGTTTTTTTGCCCGATCTTGCTATGTTCAGGGCAAGCAAAGACGAGTTTGTCGATTTTCCAACGCCTCCCTTGCCTGTAAAAAAGATTATCTTCATGTCTCCTCTCTAATGGCTGTCAAAGATGTTTCCCAGTTTGCCCAGCGCGTCGCTTGCTGTTTCAACGCTGTCTATCATGTTTTGAATTTCCTGGTGCATAAGGGGCATGAGCTGAAGCGTTATATGAGGGGGAGGGGCGGGCATACCTGTGAATGTTCCGAAGATCATGAGCGAAAAGATGTTCTCCATTTCATCTACTTCAAATTCGATCATGCGTGTGGACTTCTCTTCAAAGGCGCTGAAAAATCCTTTGATGAACCAGCCTGTGTTTCTGAACATTTTTTTAATATTCATTATATGTTTTCAGCTCCGGTACGGTAGTATCTGACTTCTTTGTCTATTTTCCTGTTTGCCGGCATTATCCCGTAGATGCAGTATATTGCTGAAAAAACCGAGCCGTAGAGGTAGAGTTCAGGCGCGGCAATCAGGTAGTTTACTCCTGAAAATATAACCGTAAGGAACGAAAGCAGGGCAAGGCGCATGTTGTGCCTGATGTATTCATCGGCAGATATATTCTTCTGTTTTATCATCCTGTGATGGAGTGCCGCTCTCAACAGGATGGGGCCTGCAATGCCGACGGTAACTGCGAGTATAAAGAATATCAGTCCGGTCATTCGAAGGGTGTTGCCGTCCATGGTTACCGCTGTGCCATACCTGTGATAAAAGAATATTGAAATATACAGCATCAGTGAGGCACCTGAACATAGTATAAAATACAGATTCAGTTTTTTTCTTATTCTTTCCATATCTCAATCTCATAAAGGGCGGGCCCTTGCGGGCCCTTACCCGGATTATTTAATTTTAAGGTCTATACTGAGCTTTCAGCGCTTTTTTCAGCGGTGAAGAATGCCCGCAAGCCTTCAAATGCAACTATAAAAGCAATGATTATAACTATCGCGTTTATTGAAGTGAGCAGGTGATTGCCAGCATTAAGGTAATTGCCCTGGTTGATGATGAGAGCCCATATTGTCATAACAATCATGAACAGCGCAGGAAAGAGGGTGAATATATATCCCATACCCCCTTTCTTTTTCTTCAGATACAGGGTCATGAGTATCAGTGCCAGTGCTGCAAGAGTCTGGTTGACTGCGCCAAATAGAGGCCAGAGCTTTAATGCTCCCTTGCCGTCTGCACCGGTTGAGTAGGCCAGTATCATGGCTGTTACAATTGCGAAGGATGTTGCAGCGTATTTGCCGGTGATACCCTTGAAATTAACCTGTGAACCTATCTCCTGAATTATGTATCTCTGAAGCCTGGTTGCAGTATCAAGTGATGTCCCTGCAAAGGATGCCACGAATACACCCATTATTACAATGGCAATTTCTCTTGGAATCCCTATTGAGCCTATCATATTGGCGGCGCCTATGACAAATGCACTGACCTTTGAGCCAAGGCCTGCAGAGGCTGCCCATGAGGCGTAGTGATGTGTCCATGCTGCGGTTCCTGTGAGCATGGTGCCGTCCTTTGTCTGGTAGGCCATGCCTATACCTGCTGCCACTGCTATTATTACCAGTGAGGCAAGAAATCCTTCCATGATCATTGAGCCATAACCAACAGCCAGTGCATCCTCCTCGCTGGCAACCTGTTTGGCGGATGTTCCGGAACTCACAACAGCATGGAAACCTGAAATTGCTCCGCATGCTATTGTTATGAACAGGAAGGGCCACATGGAGGGAGCGCCTTCCGGAATCGACTGAACTGCCGGAGCCACAATATGAAGTGATCCCTGGAATGCTGAAGCCAGAACACCTATCATGATAAGTCCCATTGCTATGAAGAGCTGCCATGCATTTATATAGTCACGTGGCTGAAGCAGTGTTGTTACCGCCAGAGTGGATGCTATGAATGCATAGGTAAGAAGCAGGAATGTCCAGACACCTGTTGCTGGTAATCCGGCCACGGCAGGCATCTGTATCGGGAAATAATGCCCGAGAACAACTGTAACATACATCAGGAATACTGCAATGACAGTGGAAACAAGCACTCCTGCGCCTTTCTTGTATATTGCATATCCCAGGGCAATGGCAATGGGGATCTCGCACCATACCGGCAGAACAGACTGGGGAAACATATGGAAAATAATTGCTATTACCAGTCCAAATACTGCTACGAGGATCAGAAGTTCCAGGAAGACAATGATAAAGAAGACGGTCTGTGTTCTCCTGTTTATATACTTGCCTGCAATATCTGAAATAGACTTACCCTGGTTTCGAAGAGACAGTACCAGAGCTCCGAAGTCGTGAACAGCACCCATTACAATGCTTCCTGCAAAGATCCAGATCAGAGCAGGAAGCCATCCCCATATAACACCAATTGCCGGTCCTACAATTGGGCCAGTGCCTGCAATTGATGTGAAGTGGTGACCGAAAATCACACCTCTTTTCGTGGGCACAAAATCCATGCCGTCTTCAAATTCCTTTGATGGAGTGATATTATCCTTTGAGAGCTTGAAAATCTTACTCCCGATAAATCTTCCGTACAGATTATAAGCGACAATGTAGCCGATAAATACTGCCACCATTATGAGTACTGTATCCATAATGACCTCCTGTTGGTTGTTTGGAAAATGAAATATATTATATTAAATACCTGAATTAGAGTTGTGTCAAGGTAAAGAATTTGCCGGTGTGTTCGCTTACCCGGGTGATTTTGGATTCCCGTTCATAATTCTGTATTACGGTAAGTTCTCTGCTGATGAGCTGTGTTTCGGGCATGTAAAATAACAGCCTTTCCTGTATGGTTAATCCTAATCATCTTGATTATTCCGGGTTATCTATTAATCTCGGTTTTCTAAAGGATTAAAACCGTTATTAACGGAGGGATCATGAAAACAGGTGAATGCAAATCAAATCTAAGGCTTGATGATGAACTTATAAACAGGATAATGATGATACCCCTTGGCTATAGCGGGAAAAGGATTATCATATATTTCTGGATTGGGGTTGGTGCCGCGCTTTTCCTGAGGTCTGTGCCGATTATCGGCCAGGCAAGTTTTTGGGGTGCCAGAGCTGCGTGGTATGGATCTATCATTGCCTACTGTTTCTTTTTCTTGCATCGTTACAGGGTAGCATCAAGGAGGAAAGAGATTGTCGGTAAACTGGGACTGCTTAAAAAAATTCAGAACAGGGAAAAACTCGATATTGTTGATTACAAAGCCGTTGAATATGTGCTGTGGAGTATTTCTGTATCAAAGGAGATGACTAATTATAGGATAATTATTATATTTTCGATACTGGCTCTTATGGCAGGAGCTTATTTTGATTTTATAAAAATTTCTTGAGCATTTTATTCGGGATATTTAATTATAATGAAATTCTAACTGTTTGCTGACCGCAGTGACTTTCCAATGCCGCTCAATTCAGACTTCCACGGTTTTCTTCTATAGCAGTCTAATGTCACTCCTGCTCTCAGGTGGCATGTTTGTTTTTTTGAGGTGCTAACCGTAATAAGATAAGTATAATTCCAATGTTTCATTTAATATGCATGAAAGTGTATTAAAAGTTCAAGACTTATTCATGTAACAGGCAATAATAGGGGTAAATTTTTCAAGTGATAATTTTAACAATTGACTGGCAAATCATTGCACAGTATATGGAAGACTTGATTAAATTTTTATAATTAAGAGACAGCTATGAATTTAACCTTTTACGGAATCGGGATCTGGTGGATTATAGGGCTGGTGCTTGTACTTGCCGAGTTTTTTCTTCCGGGCCTGGTGGTAGTCTTTTTAGGATTAGGAGCATTTCTTGTTGCAGCATTAAGCCATTTCGGTATAATTACAGGAATAGTTCAGGAGCTTATTGCCTGGTTCGTTTCATCTCTCTTTTTTCTTTTTACTTTAAGATTCCTTGTTATGCTTTATTATCCAGGCGACACGAAAAAGGAAAATATCGATGAAGATGATGAAGTGATCGGACAGATTTATATTTTGCTTGAAGGAATATCCGGGAATAAGAAGGGGAGGATCAAACACAGCGGATCAACATGGCCGGTTATGAGTAAAAACGGAGAAAATATCGATGCCGGAGAAAAAGTCAGAATCGTTGGCAGGGATAATCTTACGTGGATTGTGGAGAAATTTTAATTTATAAGGAGATCTTATGTATACGTTAACTGCTATAATTATTTTATTGATTTTGTTTTTAGTAATAAAAACATTTATCATTGTATCGGAAAGAGAAAATGTTATTGTTGAGCGACTTGGTAAGTACACTAAAACTCTAAAGCCGGGATTCTATTTTTTAATTCCGTTTATTGATAATGCGGCATACTCACAGGAGATGCGCGAGCAGGTGATTGATATTCCGGCTCAAAGTGTTATCACAAGCGACAATATTCAGGTTGAAGTGGATGGTCTTTTGTATCTGAAGGTAATGGATGCAAAAAAAGCAAGTTATGGAATAGGCAATTATATTGCCGCCTGTATCAACCTTGCTCAAACAACTATGCGTTCTGAAATAGGTAAAATTACACTTGGCGAAACTTTTTCCGAAAGAGAGAAGGTTAATGTTAAAATTATCAATGAGATTGATAAGGCATCCGATCCCTGGGGAGTAAAAGTTCTCCGTTATGAAATCAGGGATATTCGTCCATCGGATCATGTTATTGAGACTCTTGAACGAAGAATGGAAGCCGAAAGGGGCAAGCGTGCAAAAATAACCATGGCAATGGCTGAGAAGGAAAGGCTCATAAATATTTCCGAAGGAAGACGTCAGAGTGCTATCAATATATCGCAGGGAGAAAAGGCAAAAAAAATAAATGAAGCCGAGGGTAAGGCCGAGTCAATTAAACTGATAGCAGGCGCTTCGGCAGAAAGTATTATTCTTGTTGGTTCGGCAATAAAAGAACCCGGAGGTGATGAAGCCTTAAAAATGAGACTCGTTGATCAATATGTAGATCAGCTGGGAAGAGTGATCGAAGGCTGTGATGTTTCGGTTTTCCCGGCAGGACTTGCCTCTGTCAAAGGCATCTTTGATGAAATCAGGGGTGTTGAGCAAATTCCCGGAATTGAAAACGGTAAAAGGAGTTAGGATATGTCGATAGATTTAATATTTTTCCTGGTTGTGGTTGGCGGACTGTTCATATATTGCATAATTGCTTTGCTAAAATCAATTCGACTCGTGCCTGCAAAATCTGAATATATTGTAGAAAGGCTTGGTAAATACAGTAAAACACTTGAAGCGGGATTTCATCTCCTTATTCCTATAGTTGAGAAAGTGGTATTTATTCAAAATTTGAAAGAAAAAACAATCGATGTTCCTCCTCAGGAATGTTTTACAAAAGATGAAATTCAGATAGAAATCGACGGAGTTATTTATCTCCAGGTTGTGGACTCTGTTAAAGCAAGTTATGGAATAACTGATTTCCAGTTTGCTTCAATTCAGCTTGCCCAGACAACAACCAGGGCCATTGTAGGTACTCTCGAATTAGATAAAACGTTTGAAGAGCGTGAGTCAATCAGCGCGAAAGTTGTAGAAGTTTTGGAGGAAGCAGCAGGAAAATGGGGAGTTAGAATTTTGCGTTTTGAGATTAAAAATTTAATTCCTCCTGAATCGGTTCGTCAGTCAATGGAGAAGCTTGTTACCGCAGAAAGAGACAAGAGGGCGATTCTCGAAGAGGCCATGGGAGAGAAGCAGTCTCTGATCAATACTTCAGAGGGAACAATGACCGAGATGATCAATGAATCCGAAGGCGAGAAGATGAAACGGATAAATGAAGCCGAGGGTAAAGCTCAGGAGATATTGTCGCTTGGTAAGGCAACTGCCGAATCAATAAGTAAAATTGCCAATGCGATTAATTCAACCGGCGGTGCTGAAGCCGTGAAACTGGAAATGAGCCAGAAATATTTTGATAAAATTGGAAATCTTGCCAACAATAACAGCAGAGTAATTTTCCCGGGAGATCTGTCAAACATGAACGATCTTCTGAAATCCCTGGGTCTGGATATTAAATAGTCAGACCCGGCATTGTTTTAATGCATGGGCACGGCATGAGGTGCCCATGCATTACCTGCCCTGATTCTTGATTCTCTTCTTTTACCCCTGGAGCGTGTTTCCGCAGTTTGAACAGAATGGAAAATGGGCAAAGTTTCTTGTGCCGCACTTTGAACATTCTGTAAAGAGCCTGAGCCCGCAGTGCTGGCAGAATGACGGGGCTTCATCTTCAAGAACAATGTCTTTCAATACTTTTGTCTTGGGCTGCCAGTTTTTCATTAAAAAATCTTTTTCGCAGGACGGGCAACAGTGTGATGTATATGCCTTGAGTGCTGTTTCGTGCTTTATCTGCTTTGACCTTTCCTCGGTTGACTGTTCTAGCTCGGCCTTTTTCTTTTCTGCAAAAGCGGCCAGCTGCTTTACTACATAGATTCCGGCAGCTATGGTAAGCGCAATCCCTACAGAATAACGGATGTATCCCCCAAAACTCGGCAGGTATGGAACGAGTCCAACAAAAAATGCATATAGTGCAAACAGTATGTATCCTCTCATCAGGGCCTTCAGGCGGCTTCTTCTGAATCTGATGAACAGAAAAACAGCAAGGCCAAGAATAGGAAGAACGAAGGCCAGCCTTATAAGAAAGAGATAGACTGAGTATTTCTTATAGGCTTTATTGTATTTTTTCCTGTCTTCCTGGTCTGTTTTATCCTTTTGTCTGTTCAGAGCATCCAGTTCTTTTTCAACTGAACGGATTTCTGTTTCGAGAGTACTTATGCGTGAGTCCCATGCTTCCTGTATCTTGCGGTATCTGTCAAGTTTTGATGCTCTTTCTCTTATCCTTGTATCTTCAGAGGGAGAGCCAATTGTTTTTCTTGCATCAAGCCACACCTCGAATGATTTTTTTTCTGAGTTGTATTTTCTTCGGGCAATTTCACGTGATTTGGAGATGTGATACATCTTTTCTTTTACAGAGGATATTTTTTTGTCGAGAACTTCCTTCTGTTGCCTGTACTGTTTAAGCATCTCCCTGTTCTGAAAGTCTGATATGGATGGAGAATCAAACCAGTTGTCCATGTCATCAAGAACCCTGTCCCCGAGCTGAACCAGAAAAAAGAAGAGTGTCAGGCTTATGATCCACAGAATGATCTTAGAGAGTATTTCAAAACGTCTTAATGAGCCTTTGAATGCTGACATGCGATAACTCCTGAAATAATGATATGAAAAATTTATAAAACACTTAACCGTTAATGCAAGCGTTATTTTTTATTGTGCAGGTTGCAGATAAATAAAGTTATTGACTCTAAAAAGCAATCGGTGGTTTACTGGCGTCAAATAACGGGGGTTTGCATTAACTGCTGAGTTGAAAACAACATGTGTGAGGTGTTCCCGAAACGTTATTTGTTAAGTATAAAATAATAAGGAGAGAGTTATGAATAGAATTTTTTACCCGGCTTTTATTGTTTTGTTATCACTGATTGTGTCGTGTGCGCCCGGATCTTTGAGAAAAGCTGATTTTGAAAGCAAAAAAATTAATCCATCTGAAACAGCCTTTGTGCTTCTTACTTTTATGTATGAGAAGAAGCCTGAAGGTGGTGATAAATACATGCTTAGTGTCATGAAAAAGGGTTCAAAACTGTCTGGTGTTCCATTTCAATTCCCATTTATGGAAAGTAAAAAGAAAGACTATTTTCTTCTCGAGCTGAAGCCTGGCGACTATACTGTTAGAAAAATGTATCAGGGCAAGAATTTCAGGAAAATCTCATATGATTTTACAATCAAAAAAAATGAAGTTGTCTACCTCGGGGAGTATGTTTTTACGCCATATAAACAATATTCAAAGCAAACCGATTATCTCAGCATGGGATATTTTGATGATAAACAGTGGTTTATGAAGGTAAAAAATGAGTTATCAAAAGATAAAAAACTGGTTTTGAAGGATATCCCTCAGCTAAAGTCAGCAGGATTTTCCATCCCCAGAGGATATCTGGTAAAACTGTACAATACATCCACAAGAATCTGGAGAGAGGGAATGGAGTATTGATCTTGTATCATTAAGCGATGACAGGTGCCTTCAGCGTGCAGTCCCTGAATTTACAAACTGTTCTTGATCCTGATCCCGGTCTGTATTATTATCTTTTATTGCGGTTAAAATCCGCAGATTAGAATATTACAAGAGGTATTATAATGAAAAGAACAGTTGTGTTCCTCTGCGCGCTCTGCATGGTAAGTGTTTCATGCAAACAGACAGTTGAGTCCCAGAAAAAGGCCTGGGACCGTAATCTTAAGAGTATTGAGGCTCTTGCTGCTGAATACCCTTCATATAAAACAGTACTGGATGCTCAGAAGAAGAGTGCTGAAGTAATAATGAAGGACTCAGAAAAAATTACTGAAGAAAAGGCAAAAATTGCCAAAATGGGACAGGCCAATGATGCACTGAAGGTTCAGTTTATCAGAAATCTGAGCGGTATTACTGATGCAAAACGCTCGATCAGGAAGAAAACAGTTGATGTCAGGGGACTCGATATAACACTTGCCGAAAGACTCAGTGTTAACAGGGCCATTTCTGATGCAGATCTGACAATGGAAAAAACCGAAGCAAAACTCAGGGATGTTCCTGTATCGGTAACTGTTGCTGAAGCTGTAACCGCGCTTGTACTCAGGGATCTCAATGATTCCAGAAAAATTCTGGATGGATTCATCTCCAGGGCAAAAGAGAAAGCCAGGCTGGCAAAAAAGGCTGAATCTGATAAAAAGAACGCAGCTGAAAAAAATGCCTCAATCGAAAAGGGATCAGCAGGCGGAACAACAGCAACTCAGCCTGCTGTGAAAACCGTAAAATGTCAGTACTGCGGAACTGTCAACCCCATTGATCTTACCAACTGCAGGTCGTGCGGCGCACCTTTGAAAAAGTAATTAAGTTAATATTAAGAACGGCCATTGTCGGTGTGTAGACGCCCATCTCTGCCTCTACACACCGACAATAATAAAATGTTATCAGTATTTATTCCTGAAAATACTTTTTAGCGCAAATGGAAGAATATTATTATTATCTCCGCCGCCTTCGGCGGCGGGGATAAAAGAGTTTTTCGCTTCAGCAATAAAGTTTAAGAATAAACATTGAAATATTATTGACTTAATAGGTATTAATTCTATTCTTAATCTGCTCTTTTGCATTGTCTGCATATTTTACTGAACAGGGGTTTAAAATGAAGGTTGTTCATGTTTTAAAAAGAATGGAAGAGATAGATGAGGATATTAAGGAACTGAGGAAGCTCGAAAAACAGCTCAACAACAAGAAATCCTTTACATCTCCAATATATATGTCTATTGAGAAACAGATCAATATTCTTCTTGGAGAAAGAATCAAGCTGATAGAGCTTCGAATCGAGAATCCACCAGAGAATCTGGTTGAGGAGATCGAGGGAACAGAAGAGGAAAGAAATGTAGAGGTGGCCAATCCCAGGGATAAACCGAAACCCAGGGCAAAGGCAAAGGCGTCAAAAAAGGCAGCTGCAAAAAAAACTCGCCCCAGAGTGAGCATGGATGACATGGACGATGATGATATACCAATGCTGACTCAGGATGCCATCGATGCCAAAATCAGTAGTATGCAGGAAGATCCGACTGAAAAAAAAGAAGAATATGACGAACCCAAAGCCGGGAGTCCGGTTGAGTATAAAAATGATGAGAATATAAAGATTCTGGATATTGCCCTGGAAAGAGGAACTCTCAAGAAAGAGGATACTGATAAAGAAAAAGAAAAAAAGGTCAGATTCTTCAGGGAAAATTTTCCTTCAGAATAAAACAGATTTAAATTTTCTCTATCTGAAAGAAGGGGCGCAGTAAAAGGCGCTCTTTTTTATTTGAAAATTCTGTCGAGCAGAATCTCCAGCCTGTATTTTTCAAGAAGAAATACTGTTGAACCGAATTTGTAATCTTCAGGCCTGAGATCCGTAAAATTGATCTCATGGATCATGTTCAGCGCCCCGGCAGTACTTGTTCCTGTTTTTGCCATGGTTGCCAGCTGCCCGGTGAGTGTCTTGAGTGGCAGAAAAGCAGTTTTTGTTTTGTCCGGAAACTGTATAGAGTAGAGAGTTTCGTTTTGTGAATATTTTGATATGGACATGGACAGCTTGTACTCATCGCTGTATTTGTAGCTGTGAAGATCGTCCAGTATACTGGATTCATTAGTGAATGTCACAGTACCGTATTTATCTTTTGCCAGTTTTTTTACATAGATGTGATTGTTGATTGTTGGAACTCCGGTTGCCTGAGTAATTGCCCCTATTGCCTTTGCGCAGAAATTATAAATATATATCATAACCTTTTCTTTTACACTCATGGGTTTTATTGATGTGAAGATATTACCATTTTCATTGAGAACATAGACTATGAACATATCCCCGCTTTCTTCATAAGTGATGGTCAGAGAATCCTTTTCTCTCGAAGCGTATATTTCTCTCATGATTTTTATACGCGGATCATCCCCCATGAAATCATGATAAACATCTTTTTTTGATTTAAGAGTGAGAGCAGCAAACATCCTCAGCAGTGATTCATGCTGAATGATAGATACCTCGCTCCCGTCACGGCAGATCGTTATATATTTATTTTTGAAATTGGTCGTTAGCCTGAGGGGACGGCTAACCTTATCCAGAACAACAGATTCATATATACTTTTGAAGATCTTCTGTATGTCCCTGTATATTTTTTTATGCGGTTCAGGTGTTGATATAATACAGTAATCATCAAAATTCTTTTTCTGAACCAGGCCATCCTGAAGTATGGTCTGCATGATTGAAAGCAACTCATCCTCGTTATTGTATTCTTTGAGATATGACTGTCCCCAGCTGGTCCTGTACAGGAAGTGTATGGTTTTAATATTGTCTTCGTGTTCGAGGTTGAAATTTATAATTACCATATTCAGTATATTGAAAGAAGGTTTGAGAAAGTATTCGTTTTTCAGGTAAAAGTTTTTGGTTACAAAAAGATTGTGAATATTCGTAAGAAGCTCGAGGATTATATTCTGGTTTATTCTTGAATAGCCTGACTGGATCTTAAGCCTGCTGAAAGTCGGGTCGAATATTCTGTTAAGACATGTCCACGCCAGGAGTTTCATCAGATCAGGATCTGTCTTGAGTGTGGTTGAGAGAAAACGTTCTTCCGAACTGGTATTTCTTCTGTAAAGTCTCCATTCGACTTCCTGAACCCCTTCGTTAACGGGTTCAATGTAGAGAATGGATTCGTGGGGGGTATCCTTGAATGTTATATATTGATCAATTTCATCCTCACCTGATGTGAAATTGGTTTTGATCTTCCTGCTTATTAGTTTGAAATCTGTTTCAGATATCCTCTGAGCGAGATTGAGAGCAGGCAGTTCCTGCGCAATTTTCTGATAACTGAGAAGCATGAATTTTTTAACATTATTCCAGAACTGAATTATTGTTCTGTAGTCCCAGTTGTCAAAGTCATCATGTTCTTTTATGTCAGTAGCCGACCATCCCCATTTTTTTACATATGCAAACATTATTGTAACCTTGTACGGCAGGTTGCGGTTGTTCTTCAGGGTTGCGTATTTTGACAGTTGAGGATTGATTTTAAGGTACAGGTTTTGTTTAAGGATTTTAAGAAGTGATTTATCCTCGATGGTTTTTTCATAATAAGCATAGACTTCCTCGAACATAAGAACGTAGGAATCAAGAATGTTGATATCTATCTGTCCTCTTTGAATCCTTGCCTTGACTTTGTGGCTGAGAAGGGGGGATTTCTCCGAACCGAAGAGATATTTTTCAAGAACGCCTATTTTTATAATGGATTTGAACGGATTGGCAAGTGCCTTAACAAGCTGGAAAAGGGCCGCACCAAGAAAATCCTCCTTGGATATTTCATAAAGGTTGCCGATGTCAATAAACTGATTTTCCTTCATTTCATCAGACAGCTGATTGTAGAGTCTCTCATATTCCTCGTCTTTTATTCTTGGAATAACCCACCAGAAGGGAATTTTGCCGGCAATTATTATTGAACTTCTGAAAAACTCATCTTTGAGGGTTGCACCGGTTGCAGAACCAAAGGCTTCATCTTCATCTTCAGCATATATATTATTCTTTATGCTTCCAATATCATTCAGAAAAAGATGAACTTCCAGACCAATCTCGTTAATAACCCATCTTTGAATTTCATCGATTTTTTTTTGTAGATTGACCAGCTCCTCTTCGCCTGCCGCTCGTCTGTCAATGCACACCCAGTAATCAAAGTCTGAGGTTTTGGTGTATGCGATTGTGCCTACGCTTCCCATGATTGCGAGCATTTCAATAAATGGATGTTTGTTTTCGAGCCTGAGTTTTGGAATATGAAAACGTGTTTCAAAGTATTTAATGGTTTCATCATCAGGAACATACCCGGATATTCCAACCGGTACTTTCCCTTCAATATAACCTGGCACCTTGGGGTGATTCAGGCTGAGGAACAGAGGGATGGAATTGATGATTTTTTTTGCATTATTGTTGGTAAATAACTGCTGAAAACGAAGAATCTTGGATTCATTGAATTTAATGAAATTTTGTCTGTTTTTTTCGATTTTTTCTGTGAATGACATTTTATTTGGCTGCTGTTCTGGAAATTATACCCAATGGATACCGGATCGGGTGTTTTCTCAATAAAAGGCCTGTTAAAGCTGCGGGGAATCATTATATGCCGCTTTATGCAGGTTTTGAGAAGTTACTTAATTTTCTCTTTTAATGGTTTCAATGCAAGGAAATTTTCAGTTATCATTGCAAAATAAAATTTAGTGTAAATGCTGAGAAATATTATAGTGAATAAAAACTGGAATTGACAAAGTTCTCTTTCGGAAGTATCCTTATTTAACTGGTTTTTTATAAGCTGATATTGAAATACATCCCTGTTGCCCTGACAAAGGGAGTGTATTTTCTTCTTTTTTGATATTTTTTTATTTACATGGACCTGAAAAATAAATCAATGTATTCACTTTACACAAATTGTACGAGACAAACGAGAGAGGAAAGATGGAATTTGATGATATAGTATTTGATAGCAGTGATATACCGGTTGATGAGATGATTGAAAATGAACTTATTTCGATTGATCAGACTCTTCCGAACAGTCTTTATATTATTCCTATCAGGTACAGGCCTATTTTCCCGGGGATTATAACACCGCTTATAATTTCTCAGGGTAAGTATGTGGACGTCATTGACAAGGTTCTGAATGATTCACGAACAGTGGGACTTGTTCTGATTAAGGATGATGAAAAGGATGAAGTTGATGCGGAAGATATATATGATTACGGGACAGCAGTAAAGATTCTCAAAAAAATAAACCTTCCTGACGGGGGAGTCAATGTTCTCATTAACAGTATCAAGCGATTCAAAATTGAGGATATAGTCACTCAGAGGAAGTCTCTTGTTGCGGATGTTGAGTATCTTACAGACCAGATCGATAAAAAGAAGAGCACGGAGATCAAGGCACTGACAAGAGAGGTGTTGAGCCAGCTCAAGAAGCTCTCAGAGCATAATCCCCTTTTTACTGAAGAAATGAAACTGACCATGCTCAATGTGGATGAACCCGGCAAGATTGCTGATTTTGTTACATCCATACTCAACCTGGAGAAGGATGAGTATCAGGAGATACTCGAGATAATGAATGTTGAAAAGAGGCTTGTAAGGGTGCTTCAGTTCCTTCATGAAGAGCTTCAGGTGATGGGAGTTCAGAAAAAGATTCAGAATCAGATTAATGATAAGATCGATAAACAGCAAAAGGATTTCTACCTCAGGGAACAGCTAAGGGCCATTAAGCAGGAACTCGGTTTCGGAGAAGACGAACGGTCTCTTGAAGTCAGAGAGATGAAGAAAAAGGCCGAAGAACTCGGCCTCAAGGGTGAAGTCAAAGAAAAGATCGATGAAGAACTCGATAAGTATATGCTTATGGAGTCCACCTCTTCGGAGTATACAGTAACCAGAAACTATATTGATACCATACTTGCATTGCCCTGGAACAGGAGCACTGAGGATACAATAGATATTATCAGGGCTGAGAAAATACTCAACCGTGATCACTACGGGCTTGAGGATGTAAAAGAAAGAATTCTCGAGTTCCTGGCAGTGAAGAAGATCAAGCCTGATGCAAGGGGATCGATCATATGTCTTGTTGGCCCTCCCGGAGTTGGAAAAACATCGCTCGGTAAGTCAATAGCAAGGGCGCTTAACAGGAAGTTTTTCAGGGTTTCTCTTGGCGGGATGAGAGATGAAGCCGAAATAAAGGGACACCGAAGAACCTATATCGGAGCGATGCCCGGAAAGATAATACAGGGGATAAAAATCTGCAAGAGCAACAACCCGGTTTTTATGCTCGATGAGATTGATAAGCTTGGTCAGAGTTTTCAGGGAGACCCTGCATCCGCACTGCTCGAGGTGCTTGATCCTGAACAGAATGTCGAATTCAGGGATTATTTCCTGGATGTTCCCTTTGACCTTTCGGATGTTCTGTTTATCACTACAGCGAATACTCTTGATACAATTCCATCCGTTCTGGCAGACAGAATGGAAATTATAAGGCTTTCAGGATATATTTCAATGGAAAAGTATCAGATTGCCAAGAGGTATCTTCTGCCAAAACAGATAAAGCAGCATGGTCTTGAAAAGGATGCTGTAAAAATCGGAAGGGAAGGATTCCTCTATATAATAAACAGATGGGCAAGAGAGGCCGGCGCAAGAAACCTCGAGCGTCAGATTGAAAAGATATGCAGAAAAACCGTTACCAGAATCGCACGAGGAGAGAAGCCTGAGAAGAAAGAACTTTCGGTTGAAAAAATCAGGGAATATCTCGGACCTGAGATTTATTCCGACGAGGAGATTCTCGAGATAACCCGTCCCGGATTATCCATCGGCCTCGCATGGACTTCCCTTGGTGGCGCGACACTGGTAATAGAATCTCTTGCCATAGAGACAGATAAAAAGGGAGGGCTCAAACTCACGGGACAGCTTGGATCTGTCATGAGCGAATCTGCCAATATCGCATACAGTTATGTACACAATCTTTTCATGGGAAAAGAAAAGGAGTTCAGTTTTTTTAACAATAATGTAATTCACCTCCATGTGCCGGCCGGGGCTACTCCAAAGGACGGACCCTCCGCGGGTATTACAATGGCCAACTCACTCTGACCGGTAGTGTTCTTCCGGTGGGGGGTGTCAAGGAAAAGGTTATTGCTGCAAAAAAAGCCGGAATAAAAGAAATAATAATTCCGGAGGCCAATAAAAAGGATCTAGAGGATATCCCCGGTTATATAACAAAGGGGCTGAAATTTCATCCTGTTGATAAATATGTAAAAGTTGTGGAGATTGCATTCGGGGATAAAATACATCAAGACTGACGAGGTGATAATATGACAGTGAGAAATCTGATGGAAGATATTGTATCAAATATTCTTAATGAGCTGGTTAAGAATGACAAGGACCTTTCAGTTGATTCCAAAAACCGTGAAGACATTCTGGCTTTTGTTCTTAACAGGATTTCACCAAAATATGTGACATCCGAGAGAGGCGTTCTTCACGGGAAACTCGATACAAAATTTATCACTCAGCAGAAGACGGATATATTTTTACTCATATATGAGGCTGTTGATATAATTAAATCCAGAAGAGCCTCTGAAGCCGGAGATATCGTTTCAACAGGTAATGGAACAGGAAGGTATTTCCCTCATATTATCGGGGAAGTGCTTGAAGAAACAACTTTTTCCATTGTTCCGGATATCTCAATAGATCTTCTGTATGACGGTAAGCTTGTGGAAATGGCTGATGAGAACTGGAAAAATCCATTTGAAACTAATGATGCCACAATGGGATATTTTCATTTCTGGCCAAAATGGGATGAAGATACCTATGGCAATAATGAGAAGGTTGCATTTGAGCTTGTGTTCTCTCATCCAAAGTTTGAAGACAAAAGGCTGGCTCTGGAACTGGATGTAATGAGTAAACTCGACTTTGGTAAATCTTTTACAGTTCCCCTGGCTCTTCTGAAAATCAGGGAGGGGGAAAATCCGGATTTTCTGTATGTTGAATAGTATCAGCTGTGTATTCTGTTTAAAAAATTTAGTACCTCAGAGGCGACCCTCTCGCAGGTGTCACCTCTTATAATACCATGTCTTTTGGAATATATCCTGTACATTGCCCGGTCTGAGTTTGACAGCCTTTTGAATATTTCATCGGCAGACTGGGGATTCACTACAGGGTCATCAGAGCCCTGGATTATTAGAGATGGAATCGATATGTCTTTAAGCTTAAAATCCACATTGTTCATCAGCTTGTCGAGCTGATATACTCCGTGAAGCGGATTACGGAAATAATTAATGTCAGGATTTTCCGGGCTGTTTACAATGAATTCGAGGTTGCCCCGTTCGACCTTTATTTTTTTGAGAAAGCTGTTCCACAGAACAACAGCAGACGAAAAGCGTGATGCGATATTCTGAAGCCTCAGGGGGGCGCTTATGGAAACCACGCTTTTATAACAATGGCCTTTTTGGGCAGCCTGAAGCAGGGCTAGTCCTGCGCCGGTAGAAAATCCCAGGATCGATATTTCATCGACAAGATTGTTCATTATAATGTATGCCCTGTTTACGGAGTTGTACCACTCTTCCCATGTTCTTCGGGCCAAATCTTCCGGTGATGTACCATGACCTCTTAGTCTCACCCCGTATACAGTGTATCCGTTATCATACAGTTTTTGGGCAATGAGTCGGGTCTCTTCAGGAGAGGCCATGTACCCGTGAACTACAATGACACCTTTCTTTGAATTGAATTTTTTCAGAAGGTATGGTTCTCCGATTTTTTTGCTTTTGGATTCCTTTTCATGGTAATATTTATTATAGTCTTTTTCAAACATTGCCATGTCCATGTTAATAAACATTTTGCTCACAGTTCTTTGTATGTGCCAGTCTGGCCTGAAAGAGACAGTATCAAGGATATGAGTTACCTTTTTAAGAGGCTCGATTTCATTTTTGTATACTTCGATAATGTTGTCTTTTCTGACTCTGTGAAAAGCATATGGTGTATTGAACCTTTGCCTGTTTTTCGTGATTTTGCCATCTGATACTGTTATGAGTCCGTTAGAGGTTGCAGCTTCTATGAATGATTTGTATTTGTCGTGTTCATCATCGGTGATCAGGTGGCACTGATTTTTTTTGATGCTGGAATGGCAGTTGACGAGGTTGAGTTTCTTTATCTTCTCTATTGCAATGAAGGCCTTGTTTTTAAGAACATGTTCTGCAATGCTGCTTCCCTGAGAGCGGAAAAGAAGGTAGGAAAAAATATGATCATGATTGAGTGTGGTCATGCTGTATATGGAGCTCATGTATGTCTGTGTAAGGTTGACAATACTTTTTTTAAGAGGCACAGAAGATTTGTAGTCTTCTTTCCCTAACAGTGTATCGGGATTGTTTATAACTTTTTGGATCTTGCCTGTTGAGATGAATGGTTTTATTCTGATCGGATGACCGAAATTTATATCAATGTCAACTCCCTCCAGAAGCATTGTGCCTTCGACCTCGAGTTCCTCCTCGAGGCGGTCAGGTAATTGTTTAATAAATTTTTCCAGGAAACGGTTTATCGCATTGCTCCTCGCTCTTATTGGAAAATAGGTGAGGTTTACCGGAACTATAACGGTTTCATTTTCAAAAACACCTGTGAGGTCCTGCTCATTGAATTCGAAATACTTCATGTACTCGTCAATTTGTGAGTGAAGGCCTTCGTTGTAAAAGTATCTCATTTTAGACCTGTAAAATTCTGCAAGAAAGGCAAGGCGTGCTGCCCCTGTGTGCGGAGGCCTTCTGATTCCGGTATTGTAAACCATGTACTTGCCTTTTTCTATGAGCTTTTTGTCTTTCAGCATCTGACCTTCAGGGAATATCAGAACCGGCATCCTGGAAGGAAGAAGGGAGCTGAGAATAATGCGGTCTCTGTCAGGATCATTGGTTGATACTGCTCCGTATTTAGTGAGAAATTTTCCAAGGTTGCCTCCAAAGAAAGATTCATGAGCAAGGGATATCGGGTATTTCCCGGTTTGTTTCATAATAAGATAGGGCAAAAACGTGGTTTCCATGCGTGTGAAGTGATTGATCACATAGACAATTGATTCGTCAGGAATATTGGAAGTGCCGTGTGTCCTTATGTTTGCTTTTGACGCTTTGAATATTGCGTCAAGTGTAAGCGATGTTGTCTTTGTAAGTATTTTGGATACTTCCATTTTCAGTACCTTTTGGAAAAGTAATCTTCAAGTATATCCCTGTGGTCGAATGCCATTTTATCAGGAAGTTTATCTCTTGTGAACAGCACTGCTTCCTTTGCATCATCAGCAGCTTTCGGTGTTCCCTCTGATTTTGCAGTAAAAACTGTTGTTATTGTATGCTGCCTGGCATCCCTGTCCGGAGATGAGTATGTATGAAACTGTCCTGTGAGAGTCACGTTGAGAGATGTCTCTTCAAGAGCTTCTCTGACAGCAGCATCTTCGAGAGATTCTCCGTAATCGACGAATCCTCCGGGCAGCGCCCACCCATAGGGGGGATTCTTTCTCGATATAAGAACTATGCTCTCACCGATCTCAATGATTATATCAACTGTCGGAACCGGGTTTTTATATTGTTTTTTCATGAAGTGCCATATCTGTACTTGTTTTTAAAAAGGCATTGAATCTGATTTTTGTATGAATAAGATGATTATAGTTCTGTGGTTCGATTTTTCAAGCAGAATATTGGTATTGTTTTAAAAAGGTTAGCCCGTCATGTGTAATTGGATTTTTCAGGCTGGTTGTTAAAAATTCCTTTTTTGCTCCGAGCATTTTACAATTCGGCTTTTTTGTTCCTGTACTTTATTGTATCGCCGAAGGCGGGCGGGAAAACTTAATTATTAGATGTAGCCTTAAAAAGAATGTAAATTCATAATA
>CAZEJW010000063.1:21065-22999 GCA_964512685.1 uncultured Leptospirales bacterium
GGCGGGAAAACTTAATTATTAGATGTAGCCTTAAAAAGAATGTAAATTCATAATATAGAAGAGAAGGTCACAATTTACCTTACACGCGTTTTGCAGTTGTGGAATTGTATATTAGCGCTTGACATAAGGAAAAGATGTATATTGTTATTGGCTTCTTCAAAGCAGGCAGGGGTATTAATGCCTGAAGATTTTGAATCCCCAAAAGGAGGGTGTAATGAAAAAGTGTATTATTGGTTTTGCGGTGATTGCTCTTGTCGCAGGGTTTGTTCTTTACAATTCGTCTTCAAACAGGGCTTGTGCCGGATCCAAATGTCATTACCGAATGGTATGTGGCGGCAACTCAAGTATAAAGGCGACTGTCTGTGCAACGGACTGTAATGACTCAGCAACAAAGGAAAAAGCAAAAAGATGGTTTAAATCAAAGTGCAGTTCTGCAAGCACTCCAGGCAATTCATATTCAGGCTGGAGCAGCTGTGATGTCACTTTATAAGGTAACCTCGATAAATTAATATTTAGACGTTCCCTTGCGGGTACAACATCAGATAAAATCAGGAGTTTTCATTTGTAATATTAATGAAACTCCTGATTTTTTGAGGTACCCATAAAAATGTCCTTATCAAGACATTCCTTATCTTCTGATTCAATCCTCTGCGTTGTTCCGGAACCGGAGGGATTGTTTTTCTCATGCTTTTGAATAGTCCATTATTGCTTGACACGTCGGTATCTTAAATATAAATCTCTTAGTATCAGAGGATTTGTGGTGCTGTTATAAATTTTGATGTTATTGTCTGCCAGGATGATTGTCGGCACAGTATTCACCCCTCTTGAAAATCAATTGAGCAGAAGGTGTATAATGAAAAAACCAGGTGTTTTATTTATGGCTGTGTTTATTGTCATGATATTTATTGCATGCGGGAAGAATACCCCTGGATCAAGGGTTATCATTTTTCATGCTGGCAGCCTCACTGTTCCCTTTGCTGCAATAGAAAAAGAATTTGAAGATAAGAATCCGGGTATAGATGTGCTGCGAGAGGCCGCAGGCAGCCAGAAGTCCGCCAGAAAGGTGTCCGATCTCAAAAAAGAATGTGACATTATGGCATCTGCCGATTACAGGGTAATAGACAAAATCCTTATTCCTGAATATGCTGACTGGAACGTGAGATTTGCCACTAACCAGCTGGTGCTGACGTATACTGAAAAGAGCCGTTATGCGGATAAGGTAAGCACTGATAACTGGTATGAAGTACTTCAGAAGGAAGGTGTTGAGTGGGGACACTCTGCTCCTGATCTCGATCCCTGTGGTTACAGGTCGCTGATGGTAATGCAGCTTGCAGAAAAGCACTACAGGAAAAAGGGACTCTATGAAAGACTCATTGCCAACAGAAAGAAAGAGAATATAAGACCCAAGTCTGTTGAACTCATATCTCTTCTTCAGACAGGCCATATGGATTATGCCTGGGAGTACCTCTCTGTTGCTGTTCAGCATAAGCTGAAATATATAATACTTCCTGACGAGATCAATCTCGGGAATTCAGATTTTGACAGCTTTTATTCACAGTCTTCGGTTGAGCTTACGGGCAAAAAGCCTGGCACAAAAATGAATCTCAGGGGTAAATCTGTTACCTATGGCATAACCCTTATAAAGAATGCACCGAACAAAGAGGGTGCAGTTAAATTCCTTCAGTATCTTCTGAGTAAAGACGGCGGGCTTAAAATTCTCAGGGAAATGGGCCAGCCTCCGGTTAATCCTCCTCAGATCCCGGCAAAGATGTCAGAATATCTGCCGGAAGAGCTTAATGGGCTAACAAAGGTGATTCGATAACATTATGCGAAAACGTGATCCTTTTTTCTGGATTTCGATGAGCTTCGGGCTGGTTATCCTTGCTTTTTTGATTCTGCCTCTTGCAAAGATGATCAGCTCGCCAACACTGACC
>CAZEJW010000064.1:0-22521 GCA_964512685.1 uncultured Leptospirales bacterium
AATGTGTTTACTCACAACAGCAGTTTACAGTATCCTGGCAGGTAAATTTCAGAAGATAATTGACTCAGGAAATTACACTGATGATGAAATCAGGTTCATTAAAAATTATCCAGGGATATCATCTCTGCTCTTTTGTATTCCTGTTATGTTTTTAACAATGGCCCTGTCATCCTACGCGTTCTACACAGGCATTATACTGAGTATCTACCAGCTGATTTTCTATTTCATAAAAGACATCACAATTGCTCTTGGGCTGACTCTCTTTCATTACTACAGGCTCAAGATAACCCTGTACCCTGTAACGAGTGCTAATGGCCTGAGGTCACTATCAATGTTTGAAAAGATGGTGGCTCCGATTTTAAGTACTCTGATGATTATTCTCATTGTTGCTGGCTTCTATATATATTCAATCACCCTCAGTAAAACAATGGCAAATTTCAGATCAGCAACAATAGCCAGAACAGAAACAATAGCAGCAACAATTGATTCTGAATTCAACAGTATTTCACTTGAAGTCAATTCATACCTGAATCTGACCAATCCTGCAAATCTTACAAACAGGGAAATATATGCCATACTTGGCAAAATGATTAAAAACAAAAGAAACAATAACATAGACTCATTTTTCATGGGCAAAAAAGCAGACTCTATACTCTCAAGCACTGGCGGAATATTGAATGTAGCCAAAACCTCTTATTACAAAGATGTTGTTAAAAATAAAAAAACTGTATGGACCGACCTTATAACAAACAGGGCAACAGGCCAAAAAGCCATGATATACGCAGCCCCACATTTAACAGGAAATACCATAACCGGCTTTGCAGGAGCTGCAATAAACATTGATGAAGTGGAACAAATAGTCAACAAGGCGAATGAAGGTGAAGAGACTAAATTTTCCCTGATGAACAAAGAAGGCAGGATAATTTATCACTCAGAAAAAAACATGATAGGCCTGGTTCTGGGCAAGGACCTTACAGATGAGAAAGGCAGGGATATAAATAAATTTATTAAAACAGATGATTCAGCTTTCTACAGTTTTATAATAGACGGAAGCTCAGTATTCCTGAGAAAAACAAGGCTCAAATCCACAGGCCACTTCCTTGTTTCAATAAGTTATGAGTCACAACTTCTTACCCCCATAAACACGATTGTACTCAATATTATACTTGGGATACTGATAATTAATCTTACAATCTTTGTTATTATTTACAGATCCGGCCAAAAATTCTCTAATCCCATCAGAAATGCAATTCGCATATTTACCAGGCTCGCTGAAGGAGATCTTACTGCAAGAAATGAAGACTACCTTGCTGATGAATTCGGAGACATGATCAGTAACATGAAAAATTTCCAGGACAAGATAAAAGAAATTGTAGATTCTGCCCTGGTTGCATCAGGACAGCTTGCAGCCTCTTCAGAAGAACTTGCTGCAACAAGCTCAAGCCTGGCTCACGGAGCCCAGAGCCAGGCAGCATCCATCCAGCAGTCAACTGCTTCAGTGGAAGAGATAACAGCTTCAAATGAATCTATTGCAAATAACTCACGAAGACAGTCTGATCAGACAAAAGGCACTTACAGTGCAATGCAGGACCTTGGAGCCCTTATCAATTCAGTAAATGAAAATGTATCAACCGCATTACTGGCTGCAAATGAAACTGATGATGAGGCATTAAAAGGCAATGAACTCATGCAGAGTACAATAAGCGGAATAAACAGTATCGAGCAAAACTCTACTGTTATAGCAGAGAGAGTCAGCCTTATCAGTGATATATCAGACCAGGTAAATCTTCTCGCACTTAACGCGGCAATTGAAGCAGCCCGGGCTGGTGAACACGGAAAGGGTTTTGCTGTTGTTGCTGATGAGATTGGGAAACTTGCTGAGCAGACAGCTGAATCCGCCAAAGAGATCACAGATCTTGTTTCAAAGGGTGTTGACTCTGCCAGAAAGGGCATAAGTGATATCAATGCCACTTCTGATGCACTTCATAATATAATAAACAGTATAACAAAAACAAAGAAGTTTGTTCAGCAAATAGCCAATTCTTCAGAAGAACAGGCCCGTTCAAGTGAAACTGTTCTCAATTCAACTGAACAGATAATGACTATGGCAGATGATATTTCAAGATCGACCAATGAACAGTCCATTACATATACAGAGATATCAAAAAGCATGGACCAGATAAATGAGCAAACCCAGTCTCAGGCCTCTGGCGCAGAACAGATAGCATCCTCATCTGAGGAGATCAGTGCCCAGGCTGAAAGCATGAAAAGACTGCTGGAATTTTTCAAAACAGAATAAAAACATTTTTCGTATATAGTAATTTTTTAATAAGGAGAAGCTATCCCCCTTTTAACCTCTTTTTTTAATGAATTTTGCCTGCTGTATCAGGGCATAATGCGTGTTATGTATTGACAGAAAAAAAGAGTGTCAAATCAATGACATCAATGCAGAACCTTCCGCAAAAAATACTGCTGTATCACTTTTTTAAAAAAAACAGTGACATTTCTCTTTTCCCGGGGTGTTCAATAGATATGAAACAAAAGGACCTTAACATGGATATCGATGTTGAAGACTATTACAGGCGTTACGGGCCAATGGTTCTCAGAAGATGCAGGTCTTTGCTGAATGATGAAGAAAAGGCTCTTGATGCAATGCAGGATGTATTCGTGAGGCTGATTCAGAACAGGCATAAGCTAAAGGGAGATTATCCATCGAGCCTGTTATACAGGATTGCAACAAATATATGCCTCAATATCATCCGGGCTGAAAAAAGCAGGCCAGTAACAGGAGACAGCTCAATTCTTGAAACCATTGCAGATTACACTGATATGGAAAACAGGGTAATCCTCAGAGACTATATTGACCGGATTTTCAAGGGGCATCCTGAATCAACAAGGGAAATGGCTGTAATGCACTATGTAGACCACATGACCCTTCAGCAGGTTGCAGATGAAACAGGCTTTTCAGTATCAGGTGTCAGAAAAAGACTGAGAAAACTGAAAGAAGAATTACAATGCAGGGAGGTAATAGAATGAATACAATAACTGACAGAATCCTTGAACAATATGTTCTCGGGGAACTGCCCTCTGAAAAAATGAAGGATCTGGATCAAAAGCTCGAAAAAAATCATATTCTCAGGAAGAGGGTGGATGATATAAGAAAATCCAATGAAGAAATTCTGAGTGAATACACACCTGCTGACATGGCAAGGGTAATTATACGAAAGGCACAGGAACCTGAGGAAGAAAGAAAACCCTCCAGGCTGAAACGTTCAGGGCTTCCGGGATGGTATTACTTTACGCCATTTGCAGCAGCAGCTGTGATACTCTTTGCTCTTGTTCTCCCCATTAACCATACCGGATTCAACAGCACAGGGCAGAACACATTTGACACATATACAAGGATGAAGGGAACAAATGCAAAGATGTACATCTACCGCAAGGCCGCGGGAAAGGCAGAACTGCTTGCTCCCGGAAGCAAAGTAAAAAAGAACGATCTTCTTCAGATAGCCTATCAGTGCTCAGGCAAGCGCTATGGAACAATTATTTCCATTGACGGAAGAGGAACTGTTACTGTTCACATGTCGGGAAACAATGGGAAAGCACTTGCTCTTGAATGCGGTAAAAAAATATCACTTTCAGAATCTTATCAGCTGGACAATGCACCTTATTTTGAAAGATTTTTCCTGATCTCATCAGGCAGTCCATTCATGATAACAGACATTCTTGAAAAGGCTGAAATCTTTGCCAGGGATACTGAAAAGGCATCCGAAAAACTTCTGCCGGCAGGAAAGGATCTCGAACAGTATACAATACTTTTTGAAAAGGATACAGAGCAATGAAAAAAACAATAAAAATCATCAGATCTGTCTTTCTCTCCGCTGTGATTATTCTGCCGCCGGCTGTAATGGCAGAGAACTCACCACAAAGCATCAAAAGATACTCGCTGATCATTGGGGCAAACAATGGCGGCCCATCGCGGGATATTCTGAAATATGCTGTAAAGGATGCAGAATCATTCGAAAGCATTCTTCACAGAATCGGAGGTGTTGACAGAACCAACAGCACAATACTCAGGAATCCCCGAAAAAATGAAATAATCTCGAAATTCAATTCAGTATTATCAAAAATAAACAGGGACAGAAAACTGGGACGAAGAACAGAGTTTATCTTTTATTACTCTGGCCATTCAGATGAAGAAAGCCTCTTTCTTGGAAAAGAAAAAATGTACTACTCTGACATAAGCAGAAGGATAAAACAAATGCCCTCTGATGTGAAGATAGCGATACTCGACTCATGCTCATCCGGAGCATTCACAAGAACCAAAGGGGGAAAAAAGAAAGCTCCTTTTCTTGTGGATTCATCCTTCAACATGAAGGGATACGCCTTTCTGACATCAAGTTCAGCTGACGAGGTATCACAGGAGTCTGACAGAATACAGGGATCATTCTTCACTCATTACCTGAACACAGGCCTTCTTGGCGCCGCAGAAATGAGCGGAGACAAAAGAATAACACTCAACGAAGCGTATCAGTATGCGTATTCAGCCACTCTCTCAAGAACAGAAAAGACAAGAGGCGGCCCCCAGCATCCCAATTACAATATCCAGATGAACGGAACCGGGGATGTTGTAATGACCGATATAAACAACAGTCCTGCCCTTCTCTCCTTTGGAGAGGATATAAGCGGAAGACTGTTTATTCATGACAGTAACGAACGTCTGATAGCGGAAATAATAAAACCGGCAGGAAGGAAAATACAGATAGGCCTTGAAGAAGGCAAATACACTATCATCAACCTCAACAAGGGACGTGCCGGAAGCAGAAAAATTACAATAACAGAAAATAAAAATACATTCATCGCTTCAGCGGATTTCACCAATCTTGACCGGGAAGTGGCTGTTGCACGCGGAGATAAAAGAAAAACCTACAGACGCATAACAGTTCATCCTGCTCTTATGCCGGATTCATCAGGGAAGGAAACCATAGTAAATGTATCAGTCAGCATACTCGGAGACTACTGCTCGGTTCTCGAAGGAGTTTCCCTGACTCCCGGAGTCATGATAGTTGATGAAGAACTCGAAGGAGCACAGTTTGCAGGAGTGGGGAACATTACAGGAAAAGACTCCAGGTGGTTTCAGGGAGCAGGATGCTTTAATGTTTCACTCTCATCGTTTACAGGTGTTCAGCTTGCAGGAACATTCAATTATTCAGGCAATGATTTTAAGGGCTGTCAGGCAGCTCCTGCATTCAATTACAATACGAATAATTTCAAGGGAGCCCAGCTATCAGGTGTATTCAACCATACAGGTGAAAACATGTCAGGAACCCAGCTTTCACCCTGCTTTAATAATTCAGGCGGAACAGTGACAGGCTTTCAGGGATCAGCTGTTTTCAACAGAACAGGGCTTTCAATGACCGGTGCGCAGCTGTCCTGTGTAAATATTGCAGGTGACACAAAAGGGGCCCAGATAGGACTTGTGAATATTGCAGACAGGGCAAAAGGTCTGCAACTGGGACTTGTAAACATATCAGATGATATTGATGGAATACCAATAGGCCTTGTCAATATCATAAAAAACGGCGAAACATATGGGGAGCTTTGGTATGACAATGCAGGCTTTGTGAAGACATCTCTGACCCACGGAAAGGGTAAATTCTATTATCTCTATTCGCTTGGAATCGAAGAAACAGGAGACCTCTATTCCATCGGCATTGGTTTTGGCACTCACTTTCAAGTAACAGAGGATCTGTTCATCAACTTCGACATTTGCGGAAACAGTATTGAAAGAACCGAAAAAAATACATCTGAAACAAACGGCTCTCTTCATTCACAGGCAAGACTCTATACTGGCTACAGAATAAACAGCAGCATCTCCCTTATCGGGGGAATATCATATAACTACCTTACTTCGTTCGGAAACGACAATGTTCCGATGTTCGATCCTGATCTGTATAAATCTTCCGGAAGCGATAAACACAGGCACTGGCTGGGCTTCTTTCTTGGGATGAGAATATAAAAAAACAACCCGAAAAAGAGTGGACTTCCAATCAGTCCGGTTTTAAAAAGATTGTCGGATTATATAGAAATTAAGGGTTGTACTGATAAATCAGCACAACCCTTTTTAACATGATAAAATTAAGAAAAATTCCTGAAAGGAATTTTTCGATATCTCTATGAACGATAAAATCAAAAGCCCCCTTTTTTACACCATAAAAGAAAGATGCAGGATGTGTTATTCCTGCGTAAGAGAATGCCCTGCCAAGGCCATCAGAATTTCAGGCGGTCAGGCTGAAGTTATTATTGAACGCTGTATTGGATGCGGTAACTGCGTAAGAGTCTGTACACAGAAAGCAAAGGGAGTAAGGAATTCAATCAGTGATGTTAACAGGCTGATTAAAAGCGAAAAAAAAACCGCCGCAATTCTTGCTCCAAGTTTTCCGGCCGAATTCAATGAAACACACTACAGGAAAGTCGTCGGTATGATAAGGGCTCTTGGATTCGACACAGTGCATGAAGTTGCGTTTGGCGCAGACCTTGTATCCGACAGATACAGGGAACTGATGAAAAACATAAATGGAAAACAGTACATTGCAACAACCTGCCCGGCAATTGTTTCATACATCGAAAAGTATCACCCAACGCTCATCCCAAACCTCTCTCCCATTGCCTCTCCAATGATTGCAGCCGCCCGTGCATTGAAAAAAATATACGGGCCTGACACACCCATTGTTTTTATAGGTCCCTGCCCGGCCAAGAAAGACGAGGCAGAAAGAGACGGACTTGATCAGGATATCGATGAGGTTCTTACCTTCCGCGAACTTCATGACATGTTCCGGTCTGCCGGGATCAATCAGGATAATGTTCTTGAGAGCGAGTTTGATCCTCCGCATTCAGGCCCCGGAGCAATATATCCGATAGGCAAGGGCATGCTCGAGGCATCAGGCATGAATGAAAGTTTCCTCAGCATGGATATTGTGGCAACCGACGGAACAAAACAGTTCGTTCAGGCTATCAATGAATTCGAAAACGAAAACCACTCGGTAAGTCTTCTCGAGGTACTTTGCTGCAATGGCTGTATAATGGGATCAGGAATGACCAGCACCCGTTCAATGTTCTCCAAAAGAGGTTATGTTAGCGTTTTCGCCAGCAAAAGAAGCAGAGAGATCAACAAAACAGAACATGAAAAAATAATCAGAAGTTTTGACGACCTGGATCTTTCAGTGAACTTCCGGGAAAGAGACAAAAGACTTCCGACTCCCACAAGAGAAGAACTCAGGGATATCCTTGAGACTATCGGAAAAACAAATCCTGAAGATGAACTCAACTGCGGAGCCTGCGGATATGACACCTGCCTGGAACATGCAATAGCCATACACAAGGGTCTTGCAGAACAGGAGATGTGTCTTCCTTATACAATAGAAAAACTCAGAAAAACCGCCGAAGAGCTCGCCCAATCGTATGACCAGCTGCTCAACACAAAACAGGCACTGATACAATCAGAAAAACTCGCATCAATGGGAAGAATGGCATCGGGCATTGCCCATGAGATAAACAATCCACTAACGGGAGTTTTGACATACAGCAGTCTTCTTCTGGAGGATCTGGGGAAAAGCGAATATGAAAACGACCTTAAAGTGATAGTTGATGAAACTATAAGATGCAGGGAAATAGTAAAAGGACTCCTTGATTTTGCCCGCCAGACACGGCTCGAAAAAGTCAGAATAAACATGAATAAAGTAATCATTGACACCATGTCAATCCTGACAAAACACCTGACATTTCAAAACGTAAAAGTTGAACTTGACCTTGATGTCAAAATTCCGGAGACCGCAATAGACATAAATCAGATAAAATCAGTGATCAACAACCTGGCTGAGAACGCGGCACAGGCCATGCCTTGTGGAGGAATGCTGAAAATAAAATCCTGGTATGAGCCTGAATGTAAATCAATAAAGATAAGCTTTTCTGACTCCGGTTCAGGCATTTCAGAAGAAAATATCAGCAAAATATTCGATCCATTCTTTACCACAAAACCTGCCGGTAAGGGTACCGGACTGGGGCTGGCTGTGATATACGGTATAATCGAAAGACACTTTGGAACGATAGATGTGGAAAGCACACCGGGAGAAGGAACTACATTTACAATAAATCTCCCGGATAAATAAAAAAGATTACTGGTTACAGATGTGCTCTTTCAGCATTGCCTTGCTCTGGGTTTTAAAGAAATTGAGCGCCTGGGTACAAACCTGTTCGCTTTGTTTCAGTTCTTCTCCTTCAAGCTGAAACTTCAGTTTGGCATTTTTACACATCTGGCTTCCTGGTCCGCATACCGAACAAAGATAATTGAGGTATTTTTTACACGCAGGACCCGGCTTGGCGGAAACACTCTGGAATGACAGGCCAAAAAGAAGAAGGCCGGCGCAGAGGCCTGAAAACAGAATTTTTTTCATGACAATCTCTCCTGATTTAAATAGAAATGATACAGCAAAAACACCTTAAGGCTATTGATATATAAAGAATGAATACCAAAAAAATGCAAGTAATTAAAATTCTAATCACATGAACAAAAAAGATGCACTTCGGGTAATGAACAAATACGGAAAAAATAAAATTCCGTTTCTGTTCATTACCGACTTTGATATATCGCATAATACAGTGATCCCTCTCGATAAAATAAATCCGGATCGAATACTCTATTCACTTAACGGCAAAACCAATGTCAGGGGGGATGAAGAATTCCCTATAACCGCCGAAATTTCATTCAGCAGCAATCCGGTTGATTATGAATGTTATCTCAAAGGCTTCAACACTGTCAGGGAGAACCTCCTGCTCGGAAACACTTACCTTGCAAACCTGACCTTTGCAACAGAAGTGAAGACCAATCTCACTTTCGATGAAATTTTTTTCAGAGCCTCGGCACCCTACAGGCTTCTCTTCAAAGACAGGTTTGTTGTTTTCTCGCCTGAAACCTTTATAAAAATTGACAGTGGAAGAATCCGTACATACCCGATGAAGGGTACAATACGGGCCGGCATTCCCAACGCCGAAGAAATAATAATAAATGACATGAAGGAAAAAGCAGAGCATATAACCATTGTAGACCTGCTCAGGAATGATCTAAATACCGTGTCAGAAAATGTCAGGGTCGATAAATTCAGGTATATTGACAGGGTAGAAACACTATCAGGAGAAATTCTCCAGGTTAGTTCCGAAATCTCCGGAGATCTGCCTCTTCATTACAATGAGAATATTGGAGATATACTGTTCTCAATTCTTCCGGCAGGCTCGATAACAGGAGCTCCAAAAAAAATGACGGTTGACATTATTAAAAGAGCAGAACAGTATAAACGTGGATTTTACACAGGGGTGTTTGGCATTTTTGACGGCATCAATCTGGACAGCGCTGTAATGATAAGGTTTATGGAAAAAAACGACAACAGGATTTATTACAAAAGCGGCGGAGGCATAACCATATACAGCGATCCGCATATGGAATACAGGGAGATGGCAGACAAAATATATGTGCCTTTTAAATGAAAGCCTGAAAATTACAGACGGGAAGATTGAAAATCTTTTCTTTCACAACAGAAGGCTAAACACATCCAGAAATAAACTGTTCGGATCTACTGACATAATTGACCTTACTGACCATATCAGCATCACAGAAGAAAATTCAGAAGGTATCTTCAAATGCAGAATTATCTATTCTGAAAAAATTGAATCAGTAGAATACCTCCCCTATGTCAAAAGAGATATAAAATCTCTCAGGCTTCTCAGATGTGATGATATTGATTACTCCCTGAAATATGCAGACAGAGAAAAACTTGAGAATCTCCTTGAGAAAAGAAGAGGCTGTGATGATATAATCACAGTTAAAAACGGGTTTCTTACAGATACATCATTCAGTAATATTGCACTCTTTAATGGGCAGGAATGGCTCACCCCTGCCCGGCCCCTCCTGGCAGGCACTAAAAGGGAAAAGCTTATAACAGAAGGAATTCTCAAAGAGGATGGAATCCGTCCGGATGACATTGGCAGATTTCAGAAAATATCACTGATAAATGCAATGGTCGATCTGGGAGAACTGGAGATCAGCACATCAGAAATTTTCCCTGAATGAAGATCTGGATCACATCAGACAATCAATTCCATACCGTCATAGGATGCGTATGTCTCAGGAAAAATTTTCCGGGCTGCTGTTTCGGCATCAATCCTTTCCTGTACTGTTAGATAATTTCTTGCATCAAAGTGAGTAAGAACAAGACGCCCGGCTCCGGCCTCAAGTGCAATCCCGGCAGCTTCTTCCGGATTCAGGTGAGGCCACGCCTCATTGTACTGACCTGATTTAAGGGCACACTCTGTTATGATAAGATCACATTCACTGGCCAGTTTCACCGCATTCTCACAGTAACCAGTGTCAGTGCAGAAGGCAATGACTTTGTCATCCCGCGTTATTCTGTATCCCAGACAGGGGTCTGAATGCACAAGAGGAAGATACTCCAGCCCAAAGGGAATTCTGTCCATCCCTGAGTCCAGATCGATGAGTTCGGTTTTATATGGAAGTTCGTTAAGAGGAAAGGTAAAGGGAGACGCGATAACATCCCCCAGAATCTTTTGAGTTCCTCTTTGACCCGCGATGCAGAGGCCCTCGTTGAATTTCATTTTCACAAGTCCGTGAAGGCCGATTATATGATCAAGATGGAAATGACTCAAAAGGAGATACACGGGCTTTGTTCCGTCTATATATTCATCGAGTCTGAAAAAACCGCTGCCTGCATCAAGTACAATATCCTCATGCTCTGTCTGAATGAGCACAGAGATTGTGCTTCCGGTTTGTGTGTCGTACCAGCCGTTGGTTCCAAGAAATACAACCCTCATAAAAGCTCCTGCTTTTTCTGTTATTTGATATGTGCCCGGCTATGAAAGCATTTCCCTGTTAAACCCGGGGAGATGCGCCAGGAGTTTGATTTTCTGCCTGTAAATTCTTTCTGCTATTACAGGTACTATCTCCCTGATTCTTGTTCTGTCAAGTTTTTCATTGATATAATAATCCTCAGGATTTCTGCACTGACGGTTGTAGAGATCGATTATTTCTCTTTTGTTCCACTTCTTGCACCACCAGTCCGGTGCAACAATAGACCTCGCTATTTCATAAAAGAATTCCCTGCCGTTCAGATCAATCAGTCTTACATTGATATCCCTGTGTCTGCCTTCGATATAGGTTTCAATTACATCGGCGAGACTGTAAAGATCCTGAGCAGTGAATATTCCGTAATCTCCGATAATTATAACAGGAAATCCGGGCTCTTCAAAGAGTACTCTTACCCTGTGGCTCCAGAACTCATCCATCTTCTCCTCATACTCTTCTTCTGTCATTCCCATTTTTCTGATCATTTCCCTGTGAGCCTTCTTGCTGTAACCTCCCCATGCCCTCCTTTCAGGATCAGACCATTCTACCCAGTCATCTCCATCCATAAAGGTGCTCTTCTTTTTTTCAGATTCCTTTTTTTTAGTCATGGTTTCCCCCTTGAAATGCTGACCTGCACCCACAAGTGTTTTTGTTGTTATTGATATGTGGGTACATATCAAATTCTACTGCCTATACCTGTTATACGGGGGTAATTGCTTGGATTGAAAAAAAAGGGGATTTTTTTTACAAAAATCAGAAAAAATCAAACAGATGGAATTATTGTAAGGCAGAAATTTTTAAGGTTTTTTTTAAAATCAGGGGTTTTATATGATGCGGTTAATCCTGCCAGGGCTTCTTCATCCGTCACAAGAGCCTTCAGGATTCTTCCCCTCTCATCCGATTTAAAACTGAAACCGCTGTCATTTATAAGTAAATTCCGGACTTCATACAAAACATCAAGAATCTGATCAATATCCCCGGGAATAATATCCTCGATTTCACGCCTTAGTTTTGCGGCATAAGCCGGAGACTTGCCTCCAGTTGAAAGAGCAATAACAAGATCCCCCTTCCTCGCAAAAGACGGAACAGTGAAGCTGCTTCCGCGCAAGTCGTCTGCAACGTTAACCGGGATACCGGCGTTACGTGAATCGTCTCTTACCCTACTGTTGATTGTAGTATCATCAGTGGCAGCAAAAACCAGGAATGCATCTTTTATGTCTTCAGCTCTGTATTCCCTCTGGCTTATTTCAATTTTTGAATAAATATCCTGAAGGTCAGTGATCTCTTTACATATATCCGGGGATACCAGCCTGACAGTTGCATCTGCTTCAAGAAGATCCTGAACCTTACGCAGGGCGACCCTGCCTCCGCCAATAACGACTACTGTTTTTTTTTCGATATCGAGAAGAATAGGGTAATAGCTTTTCATCCGGCGAGCTCCCCGGGAATGGGAAATTCTTCGTTCATTTCAGAAAGCTTTCGTATAGCCTCAGAATCAAGACCGATCTCTTCATCAGAAAGATAACACTGCGGATCAGGTGCCCAGTAGTCTCCGTAGGTACGGTAGCCTCTTACTCTCATTGAACCATTGCAGAGATTTTTGTATTTACACAGCCTGCATCTTCCCTTTATGTTCTCTGATTTAGTCTTGAGTCCGTTCATAAGTTCATCCGAACGGTCCATCCATATATCACCGAAACTTCTTTCTCTTACATTCCCAAAAGTATAATCCTGCCAGAACTGATCGGGATGAACATTTCCCACCGGATCTATATTACCGATACCCACACCGGTTGAGTGAGCTGCTCCTCCGTTCCACGAGAGGAGGTCTTTGACCTCTTCTGCACGTTTGGGATTTTCCTCGAGAAGCCTCCTGTATATATACACTCCGTCAACGTGATTATCCACAGTGAGAATATTGACATCCAGTCCTCTTTTGAAAAAATCAGCGGTGCGGTCCATTATTATATCCATTGCGTCACGTGATTCCTGATGAGTGAGGTCATCTTTGTACATTTCACTTCCCCGGCCCGAATAAACCAGGTGATAAAAACAGGCTCTTGGGATTCCTTCTCTTTCAATAAAATCGAATATACCGTGAAGGTCTCTGTAATTCTTTTCTGTGAGAGTAAGTCTGAGGCCAACCCTCTGCCCTGCTGCAATACAGTTTTCGAATCCGGCCATGGCCCTTTTGAAGGCTCCCTTAACTCCCCTGAAGTGATCGTTCACCTCTTCTGTTCCGTCAAGGCTAATGCCTACGTAACCGACTCCGGCATCCTTGATTCTTCTTGCAGCTTCCTTATCGATCAGGGTTCCGTTGGTCGAAATAACAGGCCTGATGTTTTTTTTAGATGCCCTTTCTATGAGAGTGAAAAGGTCAGGCCGCATAAGAGGTTCTCCGCCGGAGAAAAGCAGTGATGGTATTCCGAAATCTGCAAGACTGTCAATAAGGGAAAGCCCTTCATCAGTTGTGAGCTCACCGCTGTAGCTTTTACTCTCAGAATCAGTATAACAGTGAATACACTTGAGATTACATGTTCTTGTTGTATTCCATACAACAATCGGTCTTCTCTCTGACGCGCTCGTTTCGATTCTGTGCGGTGCATTCCCATGAGAGTCAGTCTTTGCCTCTGTTCCATAACGCAGACCGTCTCCTGTTGACATACCCCCGCAGTAGAGTTTTCCTATATCAATCATTGTTCTTCCTCTCCCATTTGGCAAATTCGTCAGAGAAATATATTACTCTCTGTTTCTTGTATTCCTTCAGTGTTTTAAGCACTATGTAATCATCAATCTTTGATTCTTCTGACAGGCGGCCAATTATATTCTGAAGTTCATCCTCACTCTCTGCATGAATCATTGCAAACAGGGGATACTCCCATCTCCCCGGGAAAACCGTTCTCGTGTAGAGATGGGTCACTTCCTGTGTATTGACAAAGCATTTATATTTTTCTGCTGAATCGAAATCAGCAGGTGTCTTCCATGCTGTCATTGCATTGTGAGAAAAGCCTGCCTTTGTATGCCTGAGTACAGCAGAATATCTTCTCATTATCTTTCCTGACAGCAGCCTTTCTGAAGCAGAGAGAAGTTCATTTTCACTCAACCCTGATTCATTATCTTCGAGTATTTTTTTAAAAGGTTCTTTCACAAGGGGAAGATCCTGCTGCAGACATTTTACAACAGGGATGTCTGCTGAAGTGAATTCATTGCTGCTTTCGTTTTGGGCAGATTTAATTGTTTCCTGTTGCCTGTTCCCGCCAATCGGCAGTATTACTCCTATCTTGTAGAGTTTCTCGTTTCTCAGGATGAGTGAATCCTTAGCGCCGGTTTTTTCTGCAATGAGTTTTACGTTTTTTTCAAGTGCATCTTCTGTTTCACATGCAAGAGTAAACCAGAGGTTATAATCATGCTCTCTTCCATAATTGTGACTTACACCAGGATGCAAGCTCACAAACTCTGCAGCTTTTTCAATATCAGAGTTATCAAGTTTAAGTGCAACAAGGGATAAATAATACCCGAGTTTTTCTCCTGCAAAGATACCTGCAATATTTCTTATTATACCCTTTTGCCTGAGTTCAGCAAGTGTATCAATCACCTCAGATTCAGAGAGGCCGGTCTGTTTCCCGATTTCATTAAAAGGTCGGGAACAGAGAGGAACACTTCTCTGCACGAAATCGAGTATCTTTGCTTCGGTTACACTGAAGCCGTTCATTTTGCAGTCCCTGCCGGTCTGTAAACACAGAAGGGTTCTTCTGCAAGGTAGTTCCCGCTGCTGTAATATGCTCTTGCCCGGCACCCCCCGCAGACCATCCTGTATTCGCAGTCACCGCACTTTCCTTCAAGCTGGTTGGCATCCCTCAGAGAAAGAAAAAGTTCGGACTCTTCCCATATTTTCTCAAATGGAGAATCTATTACGTTACCCGCCACAAGAGGTAGATAACCGCAGGGCTGAACATCTCCCCTGTGGGAGATAAAACATACTCCGCTGCCTGCAAGGCATCCTCTTGTCATTGACGCCATGCCGTCAGTTTCAAAACTGAGTTTTCTTCCCTCTTCCTTTGCACGCTGCCGGATAACCCTGTAATAATGGGGGGCGCAGGTTGCCTTGAACTCGAGAGATGTTGTTTTTGAGCGGTCATAGAACCAGTTCAGAACCTCTTCGTATTTTTCACCTGAGATCATGTCTGTCTCGGCGATCTGTATTCCGCAGCCAACAGGCACAAGCAGAAACATGTGAAGTGCGGCAGCGCCTTCAGTCTCTGCAAGTTTCAGTATATTTTCGATGTCGTCCACATTCCGTTTTGTCACAGTTGTGTTGATCTGAAATTCAACACCCTCTTCTCTCATGCATTTTATGCCGGCCATTACCCGGTCAAAAGCGCCTTCAATTCCGCGGAAACCGTCATGAATCCCAGCACTGCTTCCGTCTATTGACACACTGACCCTTGCTATACCCGAATCTTTCATTCTGCGGGCAACATCGTTCGTAACAAGAGTCCCATTGGTCGCAAGAGCACTCCGCATCCCTTTATCTCTTATGTATGACGCTATTTCAAATATATCATCCCTGAAAAGGGGTTCCCCTCCGGTGAGTACCATTATTGGAGAATAGAAAGCTGCGATATCATCCACCACTTTTTTTATACTTTCAGTGTCAAGTTCTCCGCTGTAGTCAAAATCCTCAGATTCGGCACGGCAGTGCACACATGAAAGGTTGCATCGTTTTGTGAGTTCCCAGAATATCAGCCTGGGTTTATTGGGCATTTTCATTTTATAAACAGTTCCTCTACAAATCTGGTTTTTCTTCTGATTCTCTCTCTCATTTCATCATCACCATTGATAGACTCATGGTGACGCTTGAGATTCATTATTGGATTATGAAGTGTCTTGGTCATTATCTGGTTTGTAAGATCCTCGATAAGTGCAAAGTCTTCATCAGAAAGATGCTTCAGTTTTCTGCGCCTGTAGCGGGCGAGTTCCTCTCTTCGGATCTCATCAAATTTCTTCTGTATATTTACAATGGTAGGTTCGAGCTTGAGTTCATCTCTCCATGAGGAGAATTCCCTGAGATTGGTTTCAATGAACTCCTTTGCCAGTTCCACTTCCATGAGCCTGTTCTTGAAATTCTCGTCTGCAATTGCCTTTAGTGAATCTATGTTATAGAGATACACTCCCTCGTTTTCTGTTACCTCAGGGTCGATATTTCTCGGTACTGCAATATCAACGATCACAAGGTCTTTACCTCCCCTCCTGTCCATGAGATTTTTTACAATCTCAGAGGTTATCATGTAATGCTGAGCCCCGGCAGACGAAATCACTATGTCCACATCCTGAAGAATTCTCGCAATATCATCCAGCAGTGTTACATCCGCATCTACATTAAGTTCCCTGCATATTCTCTCTGCATTGTGAAGTGAACGGTTGGCAATTGTAATATCACCAATCTCATACTTTGAAAGATACTTGAGGATAAGTTCTCCCATTTCACCTGCACCGATAAGAAGAGCGCTGCACTGGGAGAGATCAGTAAAAATCTTCCTTACCTGTTCAACCGCGATATATGCAACAGAAAGAGGATTACGCGCAATATCTGTTTCGGTTCTTACCTGTTTGGCGGTTCTGAAGGCCTGATGAAAGAGCTTGTTTATTACAACACCGGTTTTTCCGTTTTCAACTGCCCTGGCGAATGCATCCTTTATCTGTGAAAAAATCTCATTCTCGCCAACGACCATGGAATCAAGGGATGATATTACCGTAAGAAGATGTCTTACTGCATCCTCACCATAGAGCTTATAAACATTGTCTGATTCAACACAGGGCATTCCCGAATACTCTTCAAGAAGTTCTGCCACATATTCAATCGCTGCGGGTATATTTTCCGATGCAAAATACACTTCAACCCTGTTGCATGTTGATAGATAAACACCTTCTGTCACACATGAATCGGTTAGTTTCCTGTAAAAATCCGACAGTTCATCCCTGTCTATTGCGAAGCACTCCCTTGTTTCAACATCAGCGGTTTTATGGCTTATTCCGATAACCGCAACTTCCAGAAGATGTTTTTTGCAGTTCATTTTATCTGACCCCATTATTGAAAAACAATATCAAGAGATTCAGCCACAACTGCGGCAGTTTTCTCCAGGTCTTCCTGTGTATGAGCAGCGGAGATAAATCCCACTTCAAAAGCTGATGGAGCAAGATATATTCCCCCTGAAAGCATTTCCCTGTGAAAACAGGCAAACTTTTCTGCATCATTCTTTTTTACATCATCAACCGACCTTATTTTATCAAGGGAAGTGAAATTGAATGTAAATATCGATTCAAGCTGAAGAAAAAGAAATCTGCCTGAATATTTATCTATTGCCGGCTGAATTCTGTTTCTGAAAAATTCAGCCTTCTCTTTTATTTCTTTATATAAATTACCGTTTTCGAGTTTTTTGACTGTTGCAATCCCTGCTGCCATTGCAAGGGGATTGCCTGAGAGGGTTCCCGCCTGGTAAACTGGCCCGTCAGGCGCAACCATATCCATGATTTCCTTTTTACCGCCATAGGCTCCAACAGGAAGGCCTCCGCCGATAATCTTTCCGAGTGTTGTGAGATCAGCTCTTATATTGAAATATTCCTGGGCTCCGCCACGGCTCAGCCTGAAACCGTTTATTACTTCATCAAAGATCAGAAGGACGCTGAACCTGTCACATAGTTCTCTCACCTTTTCGAGATATCCACGATCAGGAATTATCAGCCCGTAGTTACATGGAACCGGTTCCATTATTACGGCTGCAATATCAGTGTCCTTTTTAAACAGGCTTTCAAGGGCGTCTGCATCATTATAAGGCATAACGATTGTGTCCTTTGCATTTTCCTGTGTAACACCGGCTGAATCAGGAGCTCCAAAGGTGGCAAGCCCGGAACCGGCAGCCACAAGAAGAAAGTCAGCATGTCCATGATAGCATCCTTCAAATTTAACAATTTTATTTTTACCTGTATATCCTCTTGCCAGCCTTATTGCGCTCATGGTTGCTTCTGTTCCTGAGTTTACAAACCTAAGCCTGTCAACAGAGGGATAGGCATCCTTAACAAGGGATGCAAGTTCAACCTCATAACGGTGAGGTGTTCCGAAACTCGTTCCGTCAACAAGAGTCTTCCGGAGCATCTCAACCACATCTGTATCTGCGTGGCCAAGGATGAGCGGGCCCCAAGACATACAGTAGTCAATAAACTCATTGCCGTCTTCATCTGTAACATGAGCGCCACTGCCTCTGGTAATATACAGGGGAGTACCCCCGACAGAGCGGAAAGCCCTTACAGGAGAGTTTACACCTGCCGGCATATGCTTCAATGCTTCAGAATAAAATTCTTCAGACTTTTTTGTTATCATATATATTTGAATCCCCCGAAATTAAATGTATCTGAATCTTATAAATTGCCGGCGAACAAAGCGTTTCGACAAGCTCAACGGGCGTTGCAATTATAGAACAACTACTTCTTAACAGGCAACGCTGCCTTAACCTGATCGAAGGCCTATTTAAAAGGCAGCTTTTACCGAATTAGCCCGAGTCTATCGAACCTTCCCTTCTACAGCCAGCCCTTCTTAGCAATATCCCTGGTGTGGTACGATATTACCATATCAGCACCTGCCCTGAACATGGCTGTTATTTTTTCTTTTACAATTCCAGCTTCATCAATCCAGCCCTTTTCAGCTGCAGCCTTTACCATGGAATATTCTCCACTTACATTATATGCGCAAACCGGAAGAGAACTGATTTGTTTTACCCTGTAAACAATATCAAGATAGGAAAGAGCAGGCTTTACCATAACGATATCAGCGCCTTCATCAATATCCAGCATAACCTCTCTCTCTGCTTCAACTGCATTCCTGTAATCCATCTGGTATGTCCTTCTGTCGCCAAATTGAGGCGCGCTTCCTGCAGCGTCTCTGAACGGCCCGTAAAATGCAGATGAATATTTTGCCGAATATGACATTATTGGAACACTGCTGTATCCGCTTGAATCCAGCATATCCCTGATTGCTGCAACCCTTCCATCCATCATATCAGACGGAGCAACAATGTCAGCACCGGCCTCAACATGAGAGAGAGCAGTCTTTGCAAGAAGATTCAGGCTGGGGTCATTAAGCACCCTGCCATTTTCAACAACACCGCAGTGGCCATGGCTCATATACTCACAGAGGCATACATCTGTAATTATACATACCTCCGGAATCCGGTCTTTAACAGCTGCCACTGCACGTTGAACGATCCCTGAAGGGGAATATGCCTCTGTTGCCACTTCATCCTTGTGATCCGGAATCCCAAAAAGAAGGATGGTCTTTATGCCTGAATTAAAATCATTTTCAATATCTTTTATAAGGTTGTCTGTTGAAACCCTGTCTATCCCGGGCATGGAGGGAACCGCCTCTCTTTTATTATTGCCCTCACAGACAAAATAAGGCATAATCAGTTTGGATGAATCAACAACTGTTTCTGAACAGAGTTGACGTATAACCTCAGAATTTCTCAGCCTTCTTGGTCTGTAAACAAAATCCATTCCACTCTCCCTGTTATCATTCTTCATAAAATCGAATCATTGCTTCAACGAGCCCGTCAACAGTATAGTCCTCTGCCTCAAGATCCACGCTATGCCCGAGTTCCTTTATTGTCTTTGATGTTATTGGGCCAATGCTTGCCTTTACTGCATTTGTTTCATTTACAAGAGAGAAAAAATTTAAAGCTGTTGATGAACTTGTAAAGGTAACAATATCAGCATCATTTATTCTTTCCAGAATACCCGAACCTGTGTAATCCGGCTTTTCTGCCCTGTAGATATGAACCCTGTCGACCACCGCGCCCATGGATTCCAGACCTTCTTTCAGTGTAAGACGCGCCTGCTCTGAACAGGGCAGGAGAATTTTTACATCCTTCAGATCTTCATCTTTGAACGATTCGAGCAGGCTTTCAGCAACGAACTTTTCAGGAACTATATCCGGAACTATTCCGTATTTGCCCAGTTCATCACCGGTTGCCGATCCAATAACTGCAATTTTTGCATTGCCAAGTGAACGTGTATCTAATTTCATTTCTTTCATTGTATCAAAGAATATATTAACCGCATTCTGTGATGTAAAGACTATCCACTTGTATGTATTTAATTCATTTATTTTATCTTTAAGAAAATTAGTTTCAGGACCCCTTTCAATTACAATAGTCGGGAACTCAATTACTTCAGCACCGTACCTCTTAAGTTTTTCAGAAAGTTTCGAGGCCTGTTTTCTTGTTCTTGTAACAACAATCTTTTTGCCGAAAAGGGGAAGAGAATCAAACCACCTCAGTTTATCTCTCAGTGTAACCACACCCCCCATAATTATAATCGCAGGAGGTGAAATCTTTTCACTCTTCACGACATCAGCAATATTCGAAAGAGTTCCTGTTGCCACCCTCTGTTTCGGATGAGTGCCCCATGATATTACTGCAACCGGGGTATCATCAGGAAAATTTTTCTCTGAAATCAGACTTTCGGATATGTGATCAAGGTTTTTAACTCCCATGAGAAAAGCATATGTTTTTTCAGGATTGTATTCCGGGAAGTTTACATCCTCTCCGTCAGATGAATCTGCTCTTCTGTGGCCTGTAATCACCTCAAAGGCATTCGAAAAATCCCTGTGGGTAAGAGGTATACCTGCATAGGCGGGAGCCGAATAAAAGGATGATATTCCTGGGACAATCTCAAAAGGAACCCCTGCTTCAACACAGGCTTCAGCCTCTTCACCTCCCCTGCCGAATATAAAGGGGTCGCCTCCCTTGAGGCGAACAACGACCTTTCCTTCCAGTGCCTTTTTAACAACAAGGTCTGTTATGTCGTCCTGTGAAAGGGTATGATTGCTGCCGGATTTCCCAACATATATTTTTTCGCATTCAAGATTCTCTACAAACTCCGGATTTGCAAGAAAATCGTATATTACACAGTCAGCTTCAGAAAGGACTCTCATCGTCTTGAGAGTTATAAGTTCATAATCGCCTGGGCCTGATCCGGCAAGATATACAAATCCTTTTTTCATAGCAGTCTGTCTGCTCCTTTTTCCTTTAGTATAAGTGCAAGACGCGCCCCGGTTTCAACAGGGTCTTTACCGGATATCGTTTCACGAAAAAATTCAGATCCGTCAGGTGAGGCGATTATACCGGTCAGTTCCACTCCATCAGCAGTGTTGACTGCATGAGCCCCAAGAGGGATATGGCATCCTCCGCCGAAATGTTTCAGAAAAGACCTTTCTGCAACAACTCTTCTCTCAGTCATTTCATCATTAAGTGAGACAACAGCAGCGAAAGTCTCCTGATCATCAGACCTTATCTGAAGCCCAAGGGCTCCCTGACCCGGAGCAGGAATGAAAAGATCATCAGGCAGCGGATATATCTCAAAATCATCGGGTTCAAGCTCAAGCCTCTTTAATCCCGCACCGGCAAGAACTATTGCATTATATTGCGCTTCAGATAACTTTCTGAGCCTGGTATTCACATTGCCACGAAGAGCTTTTATTTCAAGAGAGGAATCAATGCACTTAAGCTGTGCCAGTCTGCGCATGGAACTGGTGCCAACTGTCGAATTCTTTTTTATGCGCAAAATCTCATCCGGATCATAATATTCTCTGCGGATAATCATTACATCAGAAGGATCTTCCCTCACAGGAATTGCAGCGAGCTTCAGGCCTGAAATCTCATCAGTGGAAAGGTCTTTGAGGGAATGAACTGCCAGGTCAATTTCTCCTGTCAGAAGAGACTCTTCTATCTCCTTGGTGAAAAATCCCTTACCCTCCATTTTATCAAAGGAAACATTCTGAATCCTGTCACCCTGTGTCTTTATTATTACGATCTCTGTTTTATCTTTTCCAATCAGTCCGGCAACATATTCCGCCTGCCAGAGAGCCAGAGCGCTTCCCCGTGTTCCGATTTTAATTGTCATGAAATTAAATATCCTTTATTCAGAAGCTGAGTCTCAGGATTTCAACCTGAACATTACATTATATTTTCTCAAAATTTATTCTTCACACTGAATATGACTGTCAATGCTTTTTTAAGAGGAAACAGCCGCCATAATACAGTCTGACTATAAGTCTACAGCTTCTTCATCTGCCTGAAAAGAAAAACAACGGTAATTATAAAAGCAAGAAAATCAGATACAGGGCTCGCCATCCATACTCCTTTCAGGCCAAAATAACGCGTCAGTATAATAAGATCGGGGATAAGAATGAGAAACTGCCTTGTAGCACTGAGGAAAAGAGACTGTTTTGCCTTTCCTATTGCCTGGAAAAAATTCACAACAGTTATCTGAAAACCAACAAGAGGAAGCATCAGCAAAAAAATCCTCATGCCAGGAACGCCAATTTCGAGGAGATGACAATCACTCTTATTGAAAAGGGATATTAGCCTCTCAGGGAAAAGCATAGTAATGATAAATCCGGCTGTAACAATGGCAGTTGTTGAAAAAACCGTGAGCCTGAGATTTCGCCTTACCCTGTCGAGGTTACCTGCCCCGTAATTATATCCTGTTATCGGCTGCGCACCCTGATTGACACCAATTACAGGCATTATTATAAACATCGTAAAACTATGTATCAC
>CAZEJW010000065.1:0-22469 GCA_964512685.1 uncultured Leptospirales bacterium
AACACGGCCGCCATCAAGAGTATGCATGGATATCTTGAATCCGTCTCCAGGATTGCCGAGAATATTTTCTTCGGGGATGATGCAGTCTTCATAAACCATCTCAGTTGTGGATGATCCGCATATTCCAAGCTTGTCTTCAACTTTCCCTACAGAGAAACCCGGGGTCCCTTTTTCAACGATGAACATGCTGGTGTTTCTGTTTTTCGCAGCATCTTTGTCAGTAACGGCGAGAACAACATGAACGTCAGCATACGCGCCATTGGTAATGAAGTTTTTGCTTCCGTTAATTACCCACTTGCCATCTTTGAGGACTGCTGTAGTTCTTGTTCCGCCCGCATCTGATCCTGCTTCAGGTTCGGTAATAGCAAATGCGCCGATGTGTTCTCCTGTACAAAGCTTTGTGAGATATTTTTTCTTCTGTTCTTCTGTACCAAAGTAAAATATAGGGGAGAGGCACAGTGAGTTGTGAGCAGATACTGCAACGCCTGAAGAGGCACATACTCTCGAAATTTCTTCTACAGCTATTGCATAGCTTACATAATCCATTCCTGAGCCATTGTATTCTTCAGGATAAACGACACCCATAATTCCCAGGTCTCCGAGCTTTTTTGTAGTCTCGAGAGGAAATCTGTGTGAACGATCTATTTCCACAGCCTGTTCTTTCAGTTCTTTCTCTGCAAAATCTCTGCACATGTCTCTTACCATCATTTGCTCTTCTGTGAGTTCAAAGAGTGAAGGTTGTTTCTGTTTGTGTAACGGGGCGTTCATAAGAACCTCCTTTTTTGTTATATATAATTACAGGATAGAATCGTTTAATCAGCGATTCGTTTTATTCCTGCCTGGATGCATTGTTCTTGTAAAAATCTGAAGTCTCTCGTGATGCTTCAAATGCTGTTGCAGAAAGAAAAAGCAAAATGCAGATAATATTTACAACAAAAGTATCAGTACATTTTAACCCTTCTGCTGATCCTGCGTATGTTTCGTTCAATAAACCTGCAGTAATTAAAATATTGTATGCCATGCAAAGATAACGGCCTGCATTTTTGGCTGAATACAAAAGAACCAAAATGATAAAGGCAGCCGTAAGGTGAACAATTGATACTGTTCCCGTAGATATTACCTGAAAGCTGATGAACAGTACACATGCTGATGCCTGTAAAGCTAAAGCAAGCTTTGCATTGAGCGGAAAATCCCTGAGTGCTGTTTTTTTCATCATATTCCTCGTTTGAAACTTATCATTAATATTTAATGCATATAACGCTGTTTCAGAAACAGGGCAAATCCTTCAACTGTTTCGCTTTCCAGCTTGCCCGGTTTAGCGGTTGTTATAATTTTATTTAATCCATCAATGCCGGTAAGTGCGATTCCATTGAAATCACTTGATGAAATCTCTTCTGTCTCAGGAGATACCAGGACCGGTTTGGGCATGATGTCCATATTGAAACCCTTTTTTATAATGATATTGATAAGATGACTGAGTCTCCATAAATTGGATGTAAGTGTTTCAAGAGTATTATCGCCTGCAAAAAGTATTCCGTCTTTTTCAACCGGTGCTGAACTGTATTTATTCTTGCCGATTATGAATATTCCATTCTCAGAAACAACAAGGTGTTCAACATGAAACAGTTCAAACGTGAAATCGTTCAGTACAAAGTACCTGTCATCGAGTTCGTTCAGTTTGTCTATTACTCTGTTCTCATGCTTCATAACCAGATCAAAGTCTGATCTGTTGAATATTTTTTTCCAGCCAAGCCTGTTCAGCCTGATTGAAACAAATCCCATTATTACAACGATAACGAGTGTTGCCAGTAAGATAGAAGAAATATCCTCTCTCCAGTTGGCTGAATACGCAAGCATAGACCCCATTAAACAAACTGTTACAATCAGCATGAATCCCAGATGCTTTTTTGTTTTCTGATCGATATCTTTGCCCGGATGTCCTTCTGTATAAGCCATGGTTACACTCCGTTTTTTTATTTGCTGAAACTTTACTCTGCCAGCATCCAGCATTTTGATTTTTTTCTGAATCCCCCCTGCCAGGAGGAGTAGAGGGGATTCAGATTTAAGTCTTTATATCTGAGTCTTGATGATTTTTACATCCTGCAATTATTCAGCCTTAAGGCTTGCATGCATGTGTTCTTCAACTTCTTTTGCAATCTTTTCAGGTGAATCAATTGGGAATACAGGTTCTTCGCTTTCATATGCTTTTTTCCATGTCTGGCCGGCATACTGCATGATGCAGAGAAGGATTGCGGCTCCGAGTCCCCATGCTGCACCTCTTGTTGCAAGGATTGCACCCGCAACACCAGCTATACCAAGGTCATTGAAACCACGGGCTTTAAGAACTCCAACTCTTACGCTTACGTAACCCTGTATCATCATGGTGGATGCAAGGCCTACACCGAGAATCGGTTTAACACAGCATACTATAGGTGATATAAAATATCCAGTCCATGTTCCGAATCTGAAAGAACCGGCACCACCGTTTATTGATTCCATAGCTTCAGGTCCCTGTTTGTATCTTTCACAAACAACAACCTGCATGGCTGCCCAGAGAGGTCCGCACATGGAGATGTCAGGACCAATTACACTCATAAGAATGTTTCTTCCACCAAAGATGATGTGTGATCTGTTAGGATTGTAATTAACGTTTTCATCAGGTCTGTACTTCTGTGCATCATCAAGAAGTGCCTGGCTCTGTATAACATCACCGAATACTACTATGTATGCGCTGATAACCATAGGAATTGTACTCAAAAACATCTTAGCCGGTGGAAACGGAATAGCTCCAAGGAGTGTAAACTGGCTCCACAGTGTTCCGAAATCAGGATTTGTGAAGATTCTACCGTCAAAAGTCGGCCAGGGCAGTTCTCCTGTCAGTGGTCCAACAAATACAGCGAGTGCAAGTGCAGGCATCATCCCAAGGTTTCCAAGGTAGTATGCCCATTTGTGTTTTCTCTTGAATGATTTGAAACTTTCAGAGAAAAGGAGATAGAATGCAATACCAACACAAATTACAATTGTCCATGGATTGGAATCAAAACTTTTTGTGCCTTCACCGGGTTTGAATATAATCATGATTGCAGCAAAACCTGCACCCATGAGAATTCCCGACTGAACCGCATTCGGTATCAGAGAAACAAACTTTTTGGCAAGTCCGGTTGCCCCGAGGATAACACAGAATACACCGAATATAAGCTGAAATGCAATAAGAGCCTGCATTCTTTCCACGCCTGGTGCGAATCCTTCTACATAAAGAATGATTAGAGGAATAGCAGGTGTGATCCAGCCCGGTATAACAGGGTCGCCAAAAGTAACGTGTGCCAGATAGAACGTACCATTGAGAATAACAATGGCCAGTGCAACTTCAAAAGACATACCGAGTTTTCCGGTAAGGATCGGTATGATCGCCAGACAGACAGTACACATTAAAAGTCCCTGAAGGTAGTCCGGCCATTCAAATCTGTAATGAATGAATGGTAGTCTCAGTGTCAATGGACCCAGCGGAATGCCCGGCTGTACTTTTCCATACTCTCTCTTAATAGACATAATGTCCTCCAATTTATTAATTATGAACAGCCTGGCTGTTCAAATTAGTTCCTGAAATTTTCAAAAAATTCCTTTTCAAGATTTTCCCTGAAATCCGGATGTGCTATTTCAATCAGAGATTTCACCCTTTGAGGAATGGATTTACCCCTGAGGTCAGCAATTCCGTATTCTGTGACAATGTAATTAACGTCTGTTCTTGCTGTGGTTATACTTGCTCCCATATCAGTATGTGCTACAATGCGGGATATTTTCCCTTTTGCAGCCGTTGAATGAAATGCCAGAATGGAACGCCCGCCCTTTGACCAGGTCGCTCCTCTTACGAAATCCACCTGTCCGCCCGGGCCGCTGTATTGCCTGTATCCTATTGTGTCAGATACTACCTGACCCAGAAGATCTATCTGAAGAGCTGAGTTGACTGACACGACATTATCATTCTTTGCTATTATAGTTGGATTATTGGTATAATCAACCGGATACATCGCAACTGAAGGGTTATTGTCAATGAAGTTGTAAAGTTTTTCTGTTCCCATAAAGAAAGTTGATACCATTTTGCCCGGGTTGTAATTTTTTCTTGCGCATGTTATTACGCCCTTTTCCACAAGGTCAACAACGCCGTCAGAGAACATCTCCGTATGAATCCCAAGATCTTTTTTCCCTCCGAGGAATCCAAGAATGGCGTCAGGAACAGCACCGATTCCAAGCTGTAAACAGTCTCCGTCATTGATGAGTTCCGCAATGAAACTTCCGATTTTTTCGTCATTCTCTGTGATGGTAGGGGGATTCAGAACTATAGGTTTTGAATCGGTTTCGACAATGTGATCTATATCAGACACATGAATGAATGAATCTCCAAGAGTTCTTGGCATATGCGGAGTAACTTCGGCAATAACTTTTTTTGCGCATTGGGCTGCCGGTTTGGTATAGTCTACTGAGACACCAAATGAACAGTATCCATGATCATCAGGTTCTGAAACCATGATCAGTGCTACATCAACAGGCAGCACATTGTCTTGAAAAAGGCTTGGTATTCTGCTGAAATGGCATGGAGTGAAAACAGATCTTCCTTCCTGAATTGCCTTTCTTGTTGATCCGCCTGCAAACAGTGAATTGTGAATAAAGTGTTCGGTATTTTCAGGATAACAGTATTCAGCAGGGCCCATTGCAACCATGTGAACTATTTCAACATCCCTGTATGCATCTTTATTGTCGATCATCGCTTTAATCAGAGTAAGCGGTTCTCCTGATGCATGACCGGTAACGACTCTGTTGCCGGACTCAATATGCTTAACTGCTTCTGATGCTGTTGTGAGTCTGTTTTTGTATATATCTTTCCAGTGCATGTTTTACCTCCTGTATCAGATTTTAACTGGTTTAGTTTGCCGGGCGGATACGGTTATACCGCCCGGCATCTTTTAATACTTTTGCTAATACTAAATTTTCTCTTTTGAGGATAAGATGATTTCTTCAATCAATGAATCCGCATCCTCCTCGCAGGCAACTACCTTTATTTTATCATCATCGTATTTGCTGATGTCCGCGCAGTTTGCCAGACATCCGGATATTACCAGAATCAGATCAGTATTGTCAGATTCATGTGAAACAAAATCCGCATAATCTTTAAGCCTTTGTTTGATTCTCTCAGCAGCACCGATGCGATCGTATCTCGGGTGGCAGCCTCCACAGTATTTTAATCCTATTCTAAGCAGAATTTTACTCCTCTTCGTCTATACCGCAGAGTTTCTTCGCGACTTTCTGCTTCTGTTTAATATCCACCTGGCGTGCTATCATGATTCTCTGTGCCTGTGGTGAACCTGCACCATGCATTGATTCGGTAAGGTATCCAACTGCAGCAGTACCAAGGGTAATGTTCTCAATAAGTCTCAGCATTTTCATTCTGCTTTCAGTTGGAACACTTGCATTCCCCTTGAAGTACTTCTCAACCCATTTGCCTACTTCAGGTGACCTGTAGTCATCTTCAGAAGGAAGGGTTACCATGAGTCCGCCTGCTATGTCCTGCGCAAGTCTTGCAATCTCATAAGGGAATCTTGTTACATTCTGCTTACATACGTTTGCAAGAAGTGTGTCTACGTAATATGTACCGGATGGTTCACGGTGACCTTCTGCTGCACATGCTACTGAGCCGCAGTAGAGTGTTTCGTTAAGATGGTTCATCTCAATAATTTTATCTTTAACATGAGATGCTTTTTGTGCGCCATTGTACTCAGCAATTGTCTGAGTTGCACCAATGAGAACATCGCCCACACCAGCTTTACATGCATAACTCTGTCTGTGGTATGATGCAAACTGCTCTACAAGTCTGCCTGCGAATTCCCATTCTTTGAACATGAAAACTCTTTCCCATGGTACAAAAACATCGTCAAAAACAACCAGGGCTTCATGTCCACCGTAGCAGATGTTTCCTCTGTCAATCTTGCCGTTTTCTGTTTTTCTTGTGTCACATGACTGACGGCCCATTATATAGAGGATTCCCTCTGCATCACTTGGAAGAGCAAAAGAAATGGCATAGTCCCTGTCTTCTTCACGCATTGAAATTGTAGGCATTATAATTATTTCATGTGAGTTTACTGCTCCTGTCTGGTGAGCCTTTGCACCGCGGACAACAATACCGTCTTCTCTTTCTTCAACCACATGCATAAACATGTCCGGATCAGGCTGTTTGTGAGGAGGAAGTCCCCTGTCACCCTTGGGGTCTGTCATTGCTCCGTCACATACGAGGTCTTCTTCCTGAACATATTCGAGATACTTCAGAAAACGCTTGTTGTATTCAGTGCCATATTTCTGATCAATGTCATAGGTTGTGATAGACAGCGCATTCATCGCATCCATACCTACACATCGCTGAAAGCAGCATCCGCTCTGTGAACCAAGAAGCCTGACCATTTTGGTTTTTTTAAGGAGATCCTCTGTACTCTGGTGGATGTGGGTAAAACGGTTAACTTTTTTACCTGTAATGTGGGAAGTCGCTGTCATGAGATCTTCATGCTCAGGTTTTTCGGCCAGCTCATAGGTAAGAGCTACTGCATTCATCGATGGACGGATGATTGGGTCATCAACAACATTCTCGACTTTTTTACCGAACTGATAAACCTGTAGATTCAGCTTGCGCAGACTTTCTTCATACTCTTTAGCTGTTTTCATATATATTCCTCCGTAAATTGTTATAGATTATTCATAATTTTCAGGAATGCTGTCTGTACCTTAGTGATTATGAATTTCTTAACAAAGTCTGAATATCAGGCCTTGATGATTGTTAGTAAAAGCAATAACCGTGCCAGTTTTTTACGGATAAGGAATATTTTTGTTATTCTAATAGAATACAGGGCAAAAAGAGAACAATTTATTCTTTTCATGTGATTTATCTTTTTTCAGAATGTTTATCTTAATGATATAATTGGAATATCTGATTCAATAAGGTCTTCTGTACGGAATAATACTGATTTTCAGTCCCGTCTGTTGCAGAACGGAAACAATTTTCATGCGTCAGAATTATTCAGTGCCTGTTTATTGATCCTTTTAAAAAAATGCTGCTCCATTAATTGCTGCAGGATGAGACTTATGACTCCGAAAGAACTATTTGGTTTTTAATGATGATATATTGAGGTATTAATGATTGCTGAAGCTCTAATCGGTAGCTGGGAGTTTATCTTAATTGCTGTTGCAGAACGGAAACAAAATCTGCCAAACTGCAACAGGACGAAAAATTATTCATCTTTTCTGCATATTCCATACTTTGCAGCCTTTCTTACAATAGTTGAGGCGTCGATTCCAAGATCCTTTGCCATCTGCCTGGTGGTTCTGTGCCTGTTGTATGCCATTTCCAGAAGCTGTTTTTCAACACTTTCCAGGGCCTCTTTCAGTGGGATTATTGCGGGTACATGAATTGCTCCTTTTTTACAGTTCAGGGTGCTGCATATATGCGGGGGGATGTCGGTTCTTTGAAGAATATCTTCTGATGTCATGACCATCATCCGCTCAATGATGTTTCTGAGCTGACGAACGTTGCCGGGCCAGTCATATTCCATAAAGATATTAATCACATCAGAATTTATCTTTTTGTTAAGATTGTAACTGTCATTGAATATCTGAACAAAATGAGCTGTCAGGTGAGGGATATCATCCTTTCTGTCTCTAAGGGGAGGTATATGTACAGGAACCACATTGAGCCTGTAGTACAGATCCTCTCTGAAAGTCTTTTCATTTATCATTTCAAGGAGATTCCTGTTAGTTGCAGCGATTATCCTAACCTGGACCTTGCGCGGTTTTTGTCCTCCAATCCTGTTTATCTCTTTGAACTGAAGAACCCTCAGCAGTTTTGCCTGGAGATTAATAGGGAGCTCGCCGATTTCATCCAGAAATATTATACCGCCTTCAGCCATCTCAAAATATCCTGCTTTGCCTCCCTTTTGCGCGCCTGTAAATGCGCCTGATTCATAACCGAAAAGTTCGGATTCCAGAAGGTTTTCAGGTATTGCACCGCAGTTTACTTTTATAAGAGGCATATCCTGCCTTGAACTGTTTGAATGAATCAGGTCAGCAACCAGTTCCTTTCCTGTACCTGATTCACCTGTAATCAGTATAGTCGAGTCTACATGGGCAAGCCTGACAACAATATCAATAAAATCCCTCATTACTTTTGAACTGGCAACCATTCCCTCCTGGCCGTCCTTTGTTTTCATTTTAAGGGTTTCGAGTTCTGTTCTGTAGTGTATTGTCATCATCTGGCTCTGTTCAAGCTGCTGTCTCATTCTGTTCAGTTCGGTGATATCTCTTACGCTTGATACGACTCTTGCTATGCTGCCGTCCTTGCTGAAAACAGGAGTTCCTGTAACCAGAAGGGTCTTGTCTGTGCTGGTTTCCTGGATAATTGTTATTGTTTTTTTTTCTTCAAGGACTTTCAGGGTAACTGATTCATTGTAAAGTCCCTCTTTTACAAGGTCTTTCATGTTTCTTCCCTTGATTTTTTCAATATCGAGGGAAGAAATGGTGCCATAAGCCCTGTTTATTCTCAGAACATTTGCCTGTCCGTCGCATACGAATATTCCATCAGAGGTAGATTCTATTATCGCGTCCAGATCCTTGTTGAGTTCTTTTACGCTCTGTATTTCACTTGCGATTTTCTCAAGGTCTGTTGTGTCCTGAAAGGTTGAAACAACACCGATTGTTTTGTTCTCACGAATAATCGGGTAGCTTCTGCTGAGATATGCCTGACCATCGATCTCAACCTTGCGCACAAGGGATGATTCGGTTCCGTCCAGAATTTTATCGATCTTGATACAGGGCTTTATCTGCCTGAGGTTTTTACCCTTTACCTTTTCGAGTCTTGCTCCGAGTTTTTTCTGAGCAGATTCATTAAGTATACTGATATTCCCGTTTTCATCAATTGACATGATCATGTCTTTGGTTGAGTTGATTATTGCATCGAGTTCGCGCGAAAGGTTATGGTGTGATTCATAGAGAGTCTTGAGGTAAGTTGATCTTGTAATGATTCCACAGAGGTTTTCGTTTTCAACAATTGGAAGAATGCTGTGGTCAAAGTAGAAGTTTGTATCAACCATATCGTCAGGGTGGGCTGTAACCACTTTTTTTACCATAAGCGATGCAATGGGTTCATCAGGATTCATTCCTTTTGCAACAGTTTCAAACAGATGTGATTTGGTAAAAACTCCCACCAGCTTATTATCACTATCAAGGACAGGGGCACCGTCTATTGGATATTTATTGAATATTTCAGCAGCCTCTTTTATCGTCTGTTCAGGATGAAGGATTACCGGATCAGTAATCATTAAATCTCTGAGTTTCATGAAAAACCTCATTATTGCAATAGTTTTGGCATAATATACATTTGCACATTATACATGATTCATCAGGCTGCGTGTTAAAATTTAAGATATTTTTTTACAATCGTGAGAAGAGGTTTTTATATAATCAAGGAAAAAGATTAAAAAAAGTTATTTTGGTTGTGAAATGGAATGAATTGAGTATTTACGGCTCTTATGAGCCGCAAAAGAAAGTTTAAAATCAGTTTTTGAGTTTCTCTGCTTCTCTTTTCCTCAGTTCATTTCTCATTGTTTTGCCCACACCAGTAAGTGGGAGTTCATCAATGAATTCAGCCAGTGTCTGTTTCCTGTTTCTATTAAAGTGAGCTCACAAGCATATAAATTCCGGCAATAACAACCAGTGCGCCGCACCCTTTTTTCAGGAACATCGCACCTTTTGAATTTTCATTCCATTTCAGCAGGTGATTAACAACCTCTGTAAATGTTCCTGCAATTATAATAATCATGCAGTGCCCTATTGCATAAGCCGCCACAAGGGCAACAGCATACATTATATTTGACGCAGCCACGGTGAATGCAACACCAAGCATTGGTGCCATATATGCGAATGTACAGGGACCCAGTGCCAGGCCAAAAAAGAGCCCCAACAAAAAGGCCGCAAGTAAACCCTTCCTCTTCATCCCAGGTTGATTAATCCCGCTGTCAAGAAAGGGGAGTGGAATAATCCCCAGCAGGTAAAAACCTATAACAACCATAAGTATTGCCACAATAATATTTCCGAACTGGCCGATATCACCCATCATCCTTCCTGCAAGGCCGGTAATGATCCCAATTATCGCAATAGTGATAAGAATACCGGTAGAGAATAAAGTGGCAATAAGCGCGGCTCTGCCTGTCTTGATCTCCCCCTGTGAGTCTATGTAACCCACAATAAGGGGGATACTTGCAAGGTGGCATGGCGATAAGAGTATGCTTGCTATCCCCCAGAGGAAAGAACCCGTTATGGCAATCTCCGGTGAAGATGAAAGCATGGATGACAGGGTAACAAAGAAATCAAGAAACATCAGTTTAATTTTTTCTATCTGTTGTTTTGTTACCGTACCCCACAACAAAGACAATTAGTATTATTGTTATTATTCGATAAAATTTTGTTTTGCTCATTTCTACTATCCCTTTTTATTGATATTTATCTTCAGCAACATCCACCCTGTGCTTTAATGCCAGGCGGCGGAGTTATTTTTTTTACCTCATCACATACTTTTTTCACTGTCAGTTCAATGATTTCGGTCTCACCTTTTTTAAACCCGAGATCTCCAAGCATGATTGATACAGGAGTTATTCCTATTCTTTCCAGACTTTTTTTTGCGCAGCGAAGGGGGCACCCGTCCACAGTTATATTAATATCAGCACCTTCTGCAGATTTTACAAAGCCGTTGAGATTTGCACCTATGCCTGCAAGACAGGTCTTCTGAGCAATGCCTTCTTCCCAGAGAACCCTTACAGCTCTGTCTGCCAGTTCACCAACATCAGAAGCACCGGAGCATGTATATAGTAAACGTGTCCCTGATGAGCAGCAATTATCTGCCATAGCTTAACCATCCTTTATCCTATTAGTTTTTTCAATTCATCAAGAGAGGGAACTTTCCCGGCAATTTTTACCTCTCCATCCACAACAAGCGCAGGCGTAGTCATTACACCAAATTCCATAATTTTGTTTATATCCTTGATCTTCTCAACGGTGAATTCAACACCGTTTTCTTCTGCTGCTTTTTTTGAAAGTTCTTCAAGCTTGTTGCACTTTGGGCAACCTGTTCCTAAAATCTTGATATCTTTCATAATGTATCTCCTGTTTAAAAATTTTTATTCTTCTTTTAGTATCTGTCATCAGACCAGTTTTTCTTCCATTTGAGCTAAAAAGTATTTATAGGAATAAATCAGTATTTATTCCTAAACTTTATTGTAGAAGAAAAAACTCTATTGTCCCCGCCGCCGAAGGCGGCGGGGACAATAATATTCTTCCATTTGCACTAAAAGTATTTATAGGAATAAATACTGGGAATAAATATTGATTTTTAATACTCATATCATCCTCTTAAAATAATGAACCATAAATAAGTCCGCAAATTGTTGACATTACTACAACAAGACTTACATACACAATGGTCTTTTTTGTTCCCATCACACTTCTGATAACCAGCATATTGGGCAGTGATAATGCCGGCCCTGCAAGAAGCAGTGCCAGTGCAGGGCCTTTCCCCATTCCTGCGCCGATAAGCCCCTGAAGAATTGGTATTTCAGTTAATGTGGCAAAATACATAAAGGCGCCCGCAACTGATGCAAAAAGATTTGCTCCTATACTGTTTCCTCCAACTGAATTGCTCACCCATTGAGATGGGATAAGTCCTTCACTGCCAGGCCTGCCCAGGAGAAGACCTGCTGCAAGTACTCCAAATAGCAGAAGTGGCAGAATCTGTTTTGCGAATCCCCAGGATTCAGAAAACCAGTCTTCCATTTCTCCCTTGCCTGTGCTGATGAAATATGAGAAGGAAACAATGGCAACAGAAAAGGGGATTAAAATATGTACACCTTCATTAAAGAAATAAGCTGTTATGGCAGTGGGAACAGCAGTGAGAATGATTTTCCACCATTTGAAATTAAACCATAAAATTAAGGCTGCACCCAGTAGAATTGCAAAAACAGAAGTGATAATCCATTTATAATTATACAGAAAATACCATATCCCTGATGTCTCATCTGTATGACCCCAGTTGGCGAAGACAAGAATTGCTACCATGATAAAGAAGTAGACCGCGTTCTGCCATAATGGTCTTGTTACCTCTGCTTGCGGCATATTCATCATGGATTTCGCTTTTTCATTTTCTTCATTGCGATAAATGAAGTGCATCATCAGGCCAATAACTATACTGAACAGTACCGCGCCTATTGCCCTGGCAACACCTAATTGAAATCCTAAAACCTTGGCTGTTAGAATGATTGCCAGAACATTTATTGCAGGCCCTGAATAAAGAAAGGCTGTAGCCGGGCCAAGTCCAGCGCCCATTCGGTATATGCCAGCGAATAAAGGAAGTACTGTACATGAGCACACCGCAAGAATTGAGCCGGAAACAGAGGAAACGCCGTATGCGATGACCTTGTTTGCGGCAGGCCCGAGATATTTCATTACAGATGCTTCGCTGATAAATACTGCAATTGCACCTGCTATAAAGAATGCAGGCAAAAGACAGAGAATAACATGTTCCTGAGCATACCATTTTACAAGCCTCATCGCTTCCATGATGGCATTGTCAAAACGATGCCATCCGATTGGCAAAAAGAAAAAGACAAAGAAAATTCCTGTAATGTATACCAGCGGTTTCCATTCTTCTTTCCAATTCATTGAGGTTCTCCTTTATTGCTATATGGGCAAATTACCATATTTATGCTAAAAAAATTATTTAATTTTGCAGCTTTTAATTATATTTACCTGTTCCTGAGTTTTTGTTTCAAGAACCTCTTCAACACAATCAATGAAGTTTAGAATACATGGACACTTGAGATGGTAAAGAATAGTTGTTCCATGTCTTTCATCCAAAACAAGCCCTTCAGTCTTTAATATACTCAGATGTTTTGATATGGTAGACTGATCAGAACCAATCATTTCGGCAAGCTCACCAACACAGCGTTCTTTTTTCTGCAATTCTTCTACAATAAATAACCTGCTTGGATGAGCAAGCGCTTTAATAATTTTCGCTCTGGCTTCGTATTGACCTGAAAGTTTACTCTTCATTATTAAAACCTTTAATTTTATAAATGGTAATATAGCCATATATTAAATAATCGTCAATGATTTTTGCCTTTTTTTAAAAAAAGGCAAAAATGAAATATGCTCTCGCATTATTGTGGGAGAGCATATTCTTACCTGAATTACCTTTTAATGACAAAATCAGTTTTTGAGCTTTTCTGCTTCTCTTTTTCGCAGTTCATTTCTCATTGGTTTGCCGACACCTGTCAGCGGGAGCTCATCAATGAATTCTACAAGTTTCGGCACTTTATAGGCAGACAGGCGATCGCTGCAGTGTTTAACCACATCCTCTTCTGTAAGTGGGGAGTCAGGTGATTTTACAATGAAGGCCTTTACTGTTTCCCCGCGTTTTGGGTCGGCAACTCCAACAGAGCATGCCTGCAGAACGCCCGGTATTTCATAGAGCACCTCATCAATCTCCCTGGGGTAAACATTGAATCCGCTGCAGAGGATCATGTCCTTTTTCCTGTCTACTATAAAGAAGAACCCGTCATCATCCATTGTCGCGATGTCTCCAGTGTAGAGCCATCCGTCCCTGATGGCAATATCGGTTTCCGCCTGGTTCTTCCAGTATCCTGACATTATTGTAGGGCTCTTTGCAATGAGTTCGCCCGGTTCTCCAACTGGCATGTCCCTTGTTCCGGTTTCAATATCAACAATACGGATATCCACATCCGGCCAGGGAAGGCCAACACTGCCGATTTTTCTTTTTCCAAACGGAGTGCATGTGAGAACATTCGATGTTTCAGACAGGCCATAACCCTCTGTGATTACAGCTCCGGAAAGATCCTCAAATGTTTTCATAGCCTCAACTGCAAGGGGTGATGATCCGCAGATTATTCCCTTGATTGAGTTGATCTTCGATTTGGGTGTGTCAGGATGCTGGTTAAGCCCGAATATCATTGCAGGCACTGCCGCGTAATAGTTAGGCTCATGTTTGTTTATGGCATCGAGAATATTGGCAGGCGTTGGCTGGGTTACGAGTACCGAACATCCTCCTGCAATCTTGTTGATGTTTACGTTTGTATTGAACCCGTATATGTGATACAGCGGCATACAGCACAGTGTCTTGAGATAGGGCTCATTTTTATAAGAAGGATAAAACCACGCGTGATCCTGGCATGCAATTGAAAGTATATTGTAGTTGCTGAGCATGCATCCTTTTGATACGCCTGTTGTACCGCCTGTGTACTGAAGCATTGCAATGTCATCTGACGTAACATCTGTATCAGGCTCGTCAGACGATGCTTCTTTTATGAATTCATCGTAATCGAGAATATTCGGCCCGTATGGTATATCAATGCCCGGGCCTGCCTGGAATACAATAATGTTCTTCAGAGGGGTATCCCCGGATTTCATCACCTCTGAAGGTGTCTTTGACACGCCGGCCCATACAATAACTGTTTCAGTACCGCTGTCTTTGAACTGGTGTGTGACTTCTTTGGCTGTTGCCAGGGGATTGGTTGGAACAACAATAGCGCCAAGCTTGTAACACGCCTCCAGTCCTATTATATACTGAGGGAAGTTGGGCGACATAAGAGCGACCCTGTCTCCCTTTTTCACACCTGTGCCTGTCAGAGAATTGGCCAGTTTCCGGGCCAGGTCATTGGCCTGCCTGTAGGTTATGGTGGTTTCATCGATTATTATATAAGGCCGGTCAGGGTTTGCTTCGGCATTATCATTGAACTTTTTCTTTAAAGGTTCCTTTGGGTAATCAATCGAATGAGGAACCTCACTGTCATACCATTTAAGCCACGGTCTGTTCATATACTCCTCCTTTTTGTGTCTGAACTGCACCCACATTTTATATGAATTAAACAGTAAATTTTTTCATCTTCCCCATTCCGGGACTTGTGGTTACATTTCAGTTTTGTACAAGGGGGGATAATGTGACCATAGAACCCCTTGTTTCTTATTAAAATTATTATAGTGTATTCGAATTGCAATACATTTTTTTCTCTTGACTGAATAATACCTTATAATTAACTGGTATGCATTCAGTCAGGGGGATGAAGAAACCGCCTGCACCAAAATTTGTTTTTTAAAGGAGATTTTATGTTGGCTTTTGTTAGAAGGATGTTCCTGTTCAGGGGATTGAATTCAGGGCAATAAGTATTCAGATTATCCGCTTTTAATCCTGCATGCAGTTATATCTTACCATGTAATTCTCTGCTATAAGAGAACAGGGCATCCATTACCTATACATCATTATTGAGATGAACCAGATTCATCATTATTATATTTGTACACGTATGTACTTATGGAGATTGGTATGTCCAGACACAAAACAATAATTATTAAAGATACAGAATCCTTTATATGTGATAACTGCGGGCGCAGTGTATCTCCTCCCGGGAGTGGTACGCAACATCGGAATCACTGCCCGCATTGTCTCTGGAGCAGGCATGTTGACATGAAGACCGGAGACAGAAGGGCAGGATGCAGGGGCCTGATGGAACCTATTGCAATTTGGGCAAGGGACAAAAAGGACTGGTCGATAATTCACAGGTGCACAAAGTGCGGCTTTGTGAGATCGAATCGAATTGCCGGTGATGACAATGAAGTAATTCTTTTTACTCTTGCTGCGAGGCCTCTGGCAGGACTTCCATTCCCTGCCGGAGTGGCTCTTGACAGAATTGAATCCGAAAGCATCTGGAGGAAAAATGAAAATTCATAAGCTCGGCTGGGATGAATATTTTGAAAATGAATTTCAGCCATTCAAGGAAAGCGGACTTGTTCCGGGCCGTGTTGTTCGGGAAACAAGACAGATTTACGATATATTGACATCTGAAGGAAAAGTTTCTGCCGGTGTAGCCGGGCATTTTCATTATACCGCAGCCTGTCGCGCTGATTACCCGGCAGCGGGTGACTGGGTTGTATTGAGAAAGTCTGATGATGCATATGTAGTTGAAAAGGTATTGCAGAGAAAGACCGTTTTTTCGAGAAAGGCGGCCGGGCGTGAAACAGAAGAGCAGATTATTGCCGCAAACATCGATCTCTTATGTATTGTGTGCGGACTCGATGGCGGCAGGAACTTCAACCTGCGGGGTGTTGAGCGATACCTTGCTATGGCATCTGAAAGCGGAGCAGGAGGTTTGATCATTCTGAACAAGGCAGATCTCTGTGAAGACAGGGAAGGCGCCATTCTTCAGGCTGAGTCTGTAGCGGGTGACGTTCCTGTTCGGATGGTAAGCGCACTGACCGGAGAGGGAATAGAGTCGCTCTGTGAAAACTTCAGCCCGTACATGACAGTCGCATTTACAGGGCCGTCGGGTGTTGGAAAATCAGCACTTGTAAACGCGCTCATGGGCCGTGAAATTCAGAAAACCGGGGCCCAGAGGGATGATGACAAAAGAGGTCGCCATACGACAACCCGCAGAGAGATGTTCTTTCTTCCCGGTGATGTACTTGTGATAGATACTCCGGGCCTGAGGGAACTACAGTTATGGGGAAACGAGGAGACCCTCAGCGATGTATTTCCTGAAATAGCTGAAGCATCTGTAAGGTGCAGGTTCAGGGACTGTACACACCAGGGAGAACCAGGGTGCGCAGTTCAGGAACTTCTTATGAACGGGGAACTGGAATATGAACGTTACCAGAATTACCTCGACATGGAGGCTGAACTCGCATATCTCAGAAGCAGGCAGGATGAAAAGGGAAGAAGAGAAAAAAAGGCAAAAGACAGGGAACTTGCGAAACTGATCAGGGATTTAAATAAGAACAGGTAGAAGAGAGAGGGGCATAAGCCCCTCTGCTCATTAAAGCCTTGTGATCTTCCCCCCCCCGTCAATGAATCTGGTAGCATCTCTGAAATCAACCACAAGGTTTGCTTTTTTAACTATCTCTTTCACATTGAAGCATGAGTGATCCGCAGTAAATACAACACAGTCAGCATTACTGATTTTTTCATCACTGAGTTCCACGCAGTTATACGAGACACCATTAGCTGTTGTGATACAGCTTTTGTACGGATCAAAATATGCTGTGTCTCCTTTTTCGCCACAGAACGAATCCATTACCTCCAGGGCTCCGATGTCCGCATTGTAGTGAACACCGAGAAAAAGAAGCCTGGCATTCTCTTTGTTTTTGCCGTTTGACTTCAAAACATCCTCGATACCGGAGCATATTTCTTCTGTATTTACTCTTCTGCGTTCAAAACCGAATTTCCCTCTTCTCGCCAGGTTCATAATTTCCCCTCCGAATATTATTAAAGTCAGTGAAAATTCACTGCCCTTTGAGTGCTTTGAAATGTTCAGTTAAAAAAATAGCTCTATATCCCTGATCTGCTAGTGTCGACTAACGCTGAAAGTGCCCTGGTCCAGCGGCATAATTCCGTATCAGTTATTTATCCTTCTGTAACCTGCTTAATACAATTCCCGAAATGGGCGGATCAGGTAAAAACTTTACATTCCGGATAAATTGACATATAATGAATAAATGTTAAGGATATTTGAAATATAATAAAAAAAGGTTTAACGATCAAATAAAATATTAAAATTTATATATTTTATTACTTAATCCGGTCGCTTTTTATATCGATATGCAAAGCTGAAACTTTGTTGGTCATGGAAATATTGATATGTAGAGTATTTCGTCTTTGCTTAACATAAAAACCGGTATCTATAGTGTCATACCGGCATTCAAAGCAATCTCAGGAACCGTATGTTTCGATTGATTTTTTTATTCTGAAAAGCCATGGGAGGAGTTTGATGAAAGTTTTTACACTGGAGATATTCAGAAATTTCATGACAATATTGGGGCGCTTAATTATATCACCCAGAGATATCAGAAGAAGATCAAGAAAATAACTGGTGGTGAATCCTGCAAAGGGGAGGTCGAACGTTATTGAGCAGCCCTGGCAGCAGCTGATAACGTTCTTTGCTCCGCAGCTTTTAAGCTCTTTTATCCTTATGCTTCTTGCCCTTAAAGCGTCAATGATACTGCCACGTTCAAGAAAGGCCGGAAGGCCGCAGCAGGTAATGTCATTGCCGTTATTTACACATTCCTCTGTTTCAATGCCTGTCATTTTCATGAGCATTCTTACACAGTCAAGGTAATGCCTTCCAAGCTCGCATCCTGAACATGAATCTGAAATAACTGCATGGAGACTGTGCTTTTTTTGAATGATGAGTGAACCATCTAAAATCTTTTCGTAGATATATTCATAGATGGATATTGTTTTAAATGGAACCTCTATGCCGAGAACCCGGGGCATTGTTACTGTGAACATCTCCTGGCAGGATGAACATACAAAGACCAGTCTTTCAAAACTACACCGTTCAAGTCTTTTGATAAGGTTGTGTGCTATTTCCCTGGACTCTTCAAAGAGTCCTGCCTTTAACGCGAATATTCCACAGCAGTCGTTTGGGCCGCCGAATTTATCGAGCCCTGTAAGTGCCTGTGAATTTTCAATTATGCCCGGATCGAGCCTGGACGCGCATCCACAGAAGAGGAGATCGCTTGAGGCCTTGGGCTCATTCCATCTTTCAAGAATCTTCCTGTCTTTTCTGTTCATTCTGCTGTATGCGTCAGTAAAAATATTTTTTATCCAGTTTTCATCTGTTTTGCCATTGAGAGCATAACGTATTGAAGGGTTGAATGGATTGGCATTAGCCCTGGAATCGTGTTTTTTCTGCAGAAAGAGTGATGCCGGGAAAGCCTGTTTCGGGCATATATGGTTGCATTTCATACATGAGAGGCATCCTGAAAAAACATCTGAACTTGTGCCATCTTTTATTGCCATGAAAATATAAGCAGGTTTTACAGACCCTGTTTGCCTGAACCTGCATTCTTTAATGCATATGCCGCAATCAATGCACGCGTCAGAATTAAAGCTTTCAATGAATGATTTCTTTGTCATGGAAACATTTAGTGTAAATTTTAATATATGAGTCAAGAAGAATAGGAGAGAGTCAACAAAGTTCAAAAGTCTAAAAGTCTAAAAGTCTAAAAGTTGGAATGTTGGAAAGAATCGAAAAAAAATTAATGACAGTTAATATAATTGTTTTGAGAATTGGATAATTATTTTTTTGGAGCTGTAGAATGAATCCTGATAAGATTAAAAAATTGCTTGGAAGCACAATATATAAACGGGCGCTGGATTACTACGATGAAGGAGCTGTTCTTGAAGTGGATTTTGAGGGCTCAGAGGTGTGGGCTTTGGTAGAAGGTTCTGCCTTTGAACCTTATGAGGTATATGTAAACCAGAGCAGGGGAATTTATGACTGCGATTGTCCATATGACAGCCTGTGTAAACACATCGGGGCAGTACTTCTTACTCTTTTTTTTGATTATCCGCGAAATCAAAATACTGCTTATCCGGTAAAAAGCAAACTGGAAAGGCTTAATGAAATCAGAACAAACCTTAATAACCCGCAGACCAGGGTGATTCATCTTGAAAAAACGATCTCTGAACCAATGGAAGGCCTTTTTTCAGCAGGGAAGCTTAAAGCTTTTACATCCTCGCAAAGATACAGGCTTGTATTCTGTATTTATGAAAGGCCTGTAGGCAACAGCAGTTATGAACTGATTATAACTCCGGCGGTTCAGTATATAAAAAAAGACGGAACAGGTGGACGAGTTGAATTGTATTCAAACAGCTGGCTTACTGAAGAACCCAGTTCCCCGGAATACAATCTTCTTGATTCATTAAGGGATTTCCCGAATTCAGATGCCCCGCTTTCAATTATTGCTCCGTTTATTGAATCTGCAGATAATATGAATTTCCTTTTTGAAAGGCGGGGAAGATTTACTGATGTGAAATTCAGGCCATTTGAGGCGCTGAGGATTTCATTCGTTCTTGCGGGATTTAAAGGTGATGATGTGCTTTTCAGGCCCGTAATAAAGGTTAATCCCGGAGACGAATCAGGTGAAACACTTTCAGCCGAAGATCTCTTTGTTGATTTTTTTAATATTTTTGCAGCAGCTGAGAGTTCGGTTTATTATAGTTTCAACAATATAAACCTGGCCCGGTTTGTGAGAAAATATTTTTCAAACAGAGAATATTTTTCCTTTTCAGAAATAAAGCAGCTTCAGAAGGAAGCAGGTGAAAATTTAAGTGATAATGTTATTTTCAGTTTTGCTGTTGAAAGAGTAAAACTGAAAAGTGCCACTCCTGATCCGGTTATTGAAATTGACAGACAATCAAACAGTCTCGATATAACCCTGCTCTTCAGGTATTCAGGCAGAACTGTACCATATATGTCAGATATGTCAGTGGAAAATCTGCTGATACTCATGGATGAATCAACAGAGAATGAAATAGTTGTTGCTTCGCGTGACCAGAGCTGCGAGAAATTAATTGCAGAGGTCTTTGAAGAACGTTTTGAAAACAGAGAGCCTCAGTTTTCAGAAGTTTATAATCCCGGCCGCTTGAGCTTTGATATGTACACGTCTCATTATTGTTACAGCGGAGGTTTTTTCCCTTTCCTTCAGGAACATGCGTCAGAGCTTATTGAGGCCGGTTTTGAGATAAGACTGAAGGGTGATGATACTCCGGTAAGGCCGTCTTCTGTGAGACTAAGTTCTGAAATTACTTCAGGAATTGACTGGTTTGAAGTCAACACAAGGCTGACCGGCGAAAACGGCGAAAGTGAGTCATTTGAAATTGATCCCTGTCTTCTCGATTTCGGTCTGGTAAAAGCCTCAGGCGGATATACACTGCTTAAAAAAGAAGACATCGATTATCTGATGAGACTCAGCCAGGAGGGAATCGAGTCTGATGGCAGCATGAAGATAAACAAGCTTGATTTTGACCTCGTTGATTCAATTTACAGAAAGGCAACAGGGGATGTTCCTGATGAAGTGATGAGAATTCATGAGTTATACGACAAGCTGAAGAATTTCAAAAAGATAAAATCATACCCTGTTCCACGAAAGCTGGGAACGAAGCTCCGCAAGTATCAGAAAGCCGGTTATAACTGGCTGCATTTCCTGAGGCAGTATGATCTGAACGGATGTCTCGCTGACGACATGGGCCTTGGAAAGACAGTGCAGGCGCTTGCTCTTCTTCAGAAACTGAAAGAGGAAAAAGAGCTTAAGACAAGTCTTATAGTTGTGCCTGTAACAACTTTGCCTAACTGGGAAAATGAAATCAACCGTTTTACAAAAGGGCTCACATATACAATACATATGGGGCAGGGGCGTTTGAAGGATGAAGAAGCCCTGATGAAATACGACCTTGTGCTGACCAGCTACCATACATTGAGAAATGATATTGAACTTTTCGCGGGAATGAGCTTTTATTATCTTATCCTCGACGAGTCTCACTATATAAAGAATTCCACATCACAGGCATTCAGGGCAGTTCGATCACTAAAAGCCAGTCACCGTCTTGGCCTGTCTGGAACTCCAATTGAAAACAACACAATGGAACTCTGGTCTCAGATGGATTATCTTAACCCCGGTCTTCTTGGAAGCAGAAAGGAGTTCAGCCGCAGGTTTTCAAAGCCTATTGAGAAATATAATAACGCTGATGCTGTCGAAAAACTGAAGAAGCTGGTCTATCCCTTTATTCTGAGAAGGAAGAAAGAGGAGGTTGCCACAGACCTTCCTGAAAAAGAGGAAATTATTCTCTACTGTGAAATGGAAGCAAAACAGAGGAAACTCTATGAGGGACTGAAAAAGGTAATAAGAGATGAAATAACACAGACCATGGATAGAAAGGGAAAGGATTCTTCATCCATTGAGATTTTTGCAGCTCTTATGAGATTGAGACAGATGGCGCTTTTCCCTTCTCTCGTTAGTGAAGATTACAGTAAAATTGAATCAGGAAAGTTTGAAATATTTAAAGACCTCATTGACGAGATCCTTGCAGAAGATCACAAGGTGCTTGTGTTTTCTCAGTTTGTATCTGTTCTCAAATTCCTTGAATCCCATATGAAAAAATCAGGATACGGTTATTCATATATTGACGGATCAACCAAAAAGAGAGCAAAGGAAATATCGAGATTTCAGGATGATGAAGACTGCCGGATATTTCTTCTCAGCATTAAGGCAGGGGGCGTTGGTATAAACCTGACGTCTGCCGACTATGTTGTGATATTCGATCCGTGGTGGAACCCGGCTGTTGAAAGCCAGGCAATAGACAGGGCATACAGAATAGGGCAGACCAGAAAAGTCATAGCATATAAAATTATTACCAGAAATTCCATTGAAGAAAAAATGATCGAGCTTCAGAACAGGAAAAAGAAGCTTGTCAATGATATAATCACTGAGGACAGTTCGTTCTTTAAAAACATGAGCCGTGACGATATAATCGGTCTCTTTGAGTGAGCTGATACGGGTAAGACCATACTTCCCTCTGATGTTTATGATGTTCA
>CAZEJW010000066.1:0-7424 GCA_964512685.1 uncultured Leptospirales bacterium
ATATTTACAGGCCTATCCCATACCAAGAATATAATTTATTATACCTATGATATTTCTCTCTTCATGAGCAGCTCCGAGTTTAACAGCTTCGTTTGGCATGCCATATACAACACATGAGTTCTCATCCTGGGCAATAGTGAAACAGCCGGCCTCTTTCATTTCGAGCAATCCCTTTGCCCCGTCACTTCCCATGCCAGTGCATATTATACCTGAGGCTGATGCGCCCGCAGACTGACTTACCGAACGGAAAAGGACATCAACTGAAGGCTTATGCCTGTTCACTGGAGGACCATCGTTAATCTCTATCCAGTAACCATCTTTATCATGATTGAGCAACATGTGTTTGCCGCCTGGAGCGATGAAGGCCATTCCCTTATAAACCCTGTCCCCATGAGCTGCTTCCTTAACTGTAAGCGGACTTTTTCCATTTACTCGATTTGCAAATGCAGCAGTGAAATGTTCAGGCATATGTTGTGTAATTAAAATTCCGGGTACATTCTGTGAAAGATTGACCAGAATTTCATCTATCACTTCTGTTCCTCCGGTAGAGGCCCCAAGAGCGATTACTTTTTCTGTTCTGACCTTCAGATACGAAGGATCTTTTTTCTGAATTATTACGTCAGCAGAATATTTCTGTTCAATAATCATTTGTTTTTCCGGAGGTTTTCTTTTAAGCTTCACCTTCTTTATTGCCCTGATTTTTTCAACAAGCTCATCAGAAAATGCCTTCATTACAGCCGGGTCTCCGGGCTCGGGTTTACATACAAAATCCACTGCCCCAAGCTGAAGAGCCTTAACAGTCTCTGTTGCTCCGTTCTTTGTAAGAGAACTCACCATGATCACAGGAAGAGGATTTGCGATCATGAGCTTGGATAAAAATGTCAATCCATCCATTCTTGGCATTTCAATATCAAGAGTCACTACATCAGGATTCAGCCTTGATATTTTTCCGGCTGCAATATATGGATCCATTGCTGTACCCACAACCTCAATTTCGGAATATTTTCCAAGCGCCGTTGCCAGATACTGCCGCATAACAGCAGAATCATCTATTATCATTACTCTTATTTTTTCCATTCCTGAAATTCCTCCTTGCGAAAACGCTCTCCCTTTCGGCAACAGTTTTATTTATGTCGTCACGGGTAGTCTTTTTCAAGTAAACACTACCGCTCTTTACGTCAAAAAGAACCTTCCGGGTAAAGTTACTGCCCACATCAGAATCAATGATTTCTATATCCTCAAGTTCCATCATTATACGGGCAAGCCTGATATTATCATCAGGAATAGAAGGACCCTTGTCAAGAGCACTCAACACATGCCCACCGCCAAAAATTTTTGCAGTAAAATTTTTCTTTTGACCTCCGTTTTTTACCATAGATTCAATGAGCTCATTTATTGCGGTTATGCCATACCTCGCAGACCTGTCCTTAAAAATATCAACCTCAGAGATTCTTCCGGGGAGCATGAAATGATTCATACCTCCGACCATATTTTCCCGGTCATAAAGGCACACAGCAATACATGAACCAAGAAGAGTCCCGATTATTTCATCCACAGCAGAGACATAGTACTCACCGGGATGGATCACTCTGATTTCTTTGTTATACTTTTTGCTGTTTCTCACATACATTTTTTTCTTCTGATTATATATTTTTACGGTATATGGTATTGCCTATCAGGTGAAACCGGTCTGTAAAGGTGGTAATGTTTTCCGAATGTCCAATAAAAAGGAAACCGTCATCCTTGAGGTGATCATGAAACTTCATAAAAATTTTCTTCTGAGTATCCTTATCAAAATATATTATAACATTTCTGCAGAAGATTATATCAAACTTCTTTTTCATGGGATAGTTCTGATCCTGCAGATTAAGCCTTCTGAAAACAATCATTTGTTTAATGGAATCCTTTACCTTGAACAGACCTTCATTATTTCCGCTCCCGCGAATGAAATATTTTTTCAAAAGAGATATATCTATATCCCTGATCTTTTCATATTCATAGATTCCTTCTCTGCCACTCTCAAGAACCTGTGTATCGATATCAGATGCCAGTATTTTCATGTCAGGTTTTTTTGTTTTTTCAAAATATTCCCTGAGAGTCATTGCAATAGAATATGGCTCCTCCCCTGTCGAACAACCTGCGCTCCATATTCTTATTGAGCCTCTTCCCGAACTTTCGAGTTTAGGCAGGACAGTTTCCTTCATAAACTCGAAATGCCTGTTTTCTCTGAAAAAATCAGTTTTATTTGTAGTAATGGCATTTATGAAGTGAATCTTTTCATCATCAAAATTGGAAATCAGGTACCTGTAATAATCACCGAAGGTACCTACTCCGAGAATTTTAATTCTTTTGGTAAGACGTGATTGAACGAGAGCCCTTTTGAGATCTGAAAGATTTATTCCGGCTTCTTTATAGATGAGACTTCTAAAATTGTTGAACTCATCATCACTTATAGCAAAAGGCACCATGTGACACCTCTAATCAAAGATGATAACCCTTCCGGATTTTTTTCGGTTTCTGAATTCGCTGTCGATATATTCTTTTTCAAGCTGAACGAATTCTGACATCATTTCATTGTTTTTCAAAACCTGACGGTATACAACACCATTATCTATAGAGAAATAGATTCTTCTTCTGAAATCTCCACCCAGATCTGCTCTCTCTACCGGAATATTTTCAAGAGTAAAATATTCATTTAAAAATCTTATGTTGCCATCAGAAACATATTCCGGTTTTCCTGATGAGCCTAACGTATAACCTGCACCAAAGACTTTTGCCTTAAGATTTTTTCTGTCTCCTCCAAGCTTAATGATTTCTGCGAGCAGATATTCCATATGAGTAACTCCCCTGCTTGCAATATCATCTTTGATAATCCCTTCTGTTCCGATAGAACCGGGAATAATAAAATGTCCCATTCCACCGATTCCTTTTATCTGATCATAGAGACATACAGCTACACAAGAACCTGTAACCGTACCGATTATACAATTCTCGCAGGATGCAAAATAATCACCGGGGTAAAGGATATAAAGTACTCTGTTGAACTTGTTCTGATCACATCGAATCATTTGCCCCTCTTGCATTCCTTTCTGATTCAGGCGAGCATTTCTTCATTGACTCTTGCCTCGTTATTAGAAACTGAAATTAGTTTGTCGGTATTCAGCACAATTATCAGTTTATCATCTGTCTTAGCCACCGAGGTTATGTATTCCCCATTGATATTGGCACTTATTTTATCAGCAGTTTTTATATCATCAACCGGGATACTTAAAACATCAGAAACAGAATCAACTATCATACCAACAGCCTTATTATTACATTCTACAATTATTATTACAGTGAGGCTGTCATATTCTTTTTCAGGGAAATGAAACCGAAGCCTCATGTCAACAACCGGTATTACCGCTCCCCTCATATTTATAACACCTTTCATATAGTATGGAGAATTGGGAACGTGAGTAATATCTGTAATACCAATAATTTCATGCACAAGCAATACAGAGACTCCGTATACTTCATCAGCGAGATAAAAGGTAACAAACTGTTCTTCTTCTACAACGGCATTCAACTCCCTGATTTCTTCAGCAGCAGAAGTATTCATATTTATCCCCCGTTATTTGATGAATCGCTGAACAACAGCCTGAAGATCAGACGGCTGAAAGGGCTTTACTATCCATCCGGAAGCTCCTGCATCCTTTCCTTTCTGAATCATATCATCTTCCGATTCAGTAGTAAGAATCACAACAGGAGTAAATTTATCGTTCTTCCTGAACTCACTAATAAATGTTATTCCGTCCATTTCCGGCATATTTACATCGCATACACATATAGCGACATCATCACCATTTTCTTTTATTAAACTGATTTTATTAAGAGCATCCACACCATTCTCAGCCTGCTGAACAGGAAACCCCAGTTCTTTCACAGCGAATTCAACACTAACCCTTATTGTTGGCGAATCATCAATGACCATAATATATTTATTCATCAGAACCTCCATTCATCAATTAAATTCTAATACCGCAAAGTTGCATCTGTTCCCTGACATCCGGGCTTACTGCTTTTAATTTTATCGGGACATCCACCTTTTTTGCAGCTCTGGATGCTGCGATAAGTACCTGAGCTGCAGACAGATCAATGTTCTTAACACAACTGAAATCCAATACAACCTCGCCTCCTTCTGATACTGCCCTGTCGAAGTCATTTCTCAGATCATTATAAAACTCTCTCACGGTCTTCACTCCCAGTGTACTGTTAATGATTATCATTTCGCCTCCCTATAACGCCCCGGTATCATTGATAAGACCAAATATATCGATAATAAGAGCCACCTTTCCATCTCCCAGGATAGCGGCACCCGAAATAGCTCTGCTTTCGGTTATGTAGTTATCAAGACTTTTGATAACCACCTGCTGCTGGCCAATCAGTTCATCGATCATTATTCCCACTCTGTTAGATCCGGATTCAACTATTACAACAAGCCCCTCCCATGGATTGTAGTAATTGGCTTCAATACCGAACATCCGGTGAAGACGAAGCAGAGAAACATATTCACCCCTGAACTGAATAACCTCCCCCTTGCCTTCAATTGTTTTAATATCTTTCTGACCGGGTTTCACTGATTCAATAATCGAAAGAAGCGGTACAATGTAAATATAACTGCCAACATTCACAAGCATGCCGTCTATTATGGCAAGAGTAAGAGGGAGCTTCACTCTGACTGTTGAACCTTTACCCTGTTCTGTCAGAATTTCCACGGTTCCTCTTAAATCCTCGATATTAGTCTTGACCACATCCATACCGACACCTCTGCCGGAAAGATTACCAATTTTATCTGCTGTTGACAGCCCGGGGGCAAAAAGGCATGATAATATTTTTTCTTTTGAAGCTTCTTCATCCGGTTTCAGAATACCTGCCGCCTCTGCCTTTTGTTTCACCTTTTCCAGGTTTATTCCCTGCCCGTCATCGATAATCTCGATAAAAACGTTGCCTTCCTGATGATATGCTTTTAGTATAATATTGCCAACAGGATCTTTCCCTGCATTCTCTCTCTCTTCAGGAGATTCAATCCCGTGATCAATAGAATTTCTTATCATGTGCTTCAGGGGATCTCCGATTCTTTCTATCATGGTTTTATCGAGTTCGGTCTCCCCTCCTTCAATTGCCAGTTTTATCTTTTTCCCGATTGTATGGGAAGCATCTCTGACAAATCGTCTGAACTGCTCGAATGTGGGGCCAACAGGAATCATCCGGATTGACATTATCTGTTCCTGAAATTCCCTGGTTGTACGGTCAAGAGCGTGCACCGCGTTTTTAAGCCTGTTGCCTGTGTCATCTTCCATTTCGTCCGCTATACGAAACAGAGTAGACTGACCTATTACTATTTCTCCCAACAGGTTGAGAAGATTATCAAGTCTGCCGGTATCAACCCTGACAGTTGAAACCTCAATTCGCTTCTTTATTTTTTCCTGTTCATCCAGAGCTTCAGATACATCCTTTTCTGTTGCGAAGCCTTTCTCGATCAGGATGTCCCCAATCCTGTTTTTTTTGAGTTCCTGGGTTTTGATTACCTCATTAAGTTCTTCCTCACTGAGGATACCTTTTTCAAGAAGAATCCCTCCCAGGTTTTTAGCAGACGCTTTTCCACCGTTTTCAGTATTCTTCCTGAATTCATGGGTAACGTCTTCTATCTCAATTTCATTATTATCCTTTACAAAAAGAAAAACATCTTCTATTTCACTTATACCTTTTGTGCTTTTTAGAATAATATTCCAGCCGGTATAACATTTTTCAGGATTCATATTTTCGAATAAAGGCATATTGGTGCGTAATAATTTCTTTTTAACTATAACACCATAATTAGACAGATCCTGAATAAAAATCAAAGGATCAATTCCATATTCAAAAATATTTTCTCTGAAGATAGCCTTGATTCTGTAATATCCCGCAGAATCCTTTGGAAGAATCTCTCTTTCTGGAAAATCGTCTTGTTTTGGAGCGGGAGATAAAACACTGGGCTCTCCAAACATCGCGATTCTCTGCTGAAGGGATTTCTTTCTTTCAGGATTATCATTACCACCATCAGCAAATATTTCTGACTTAATCCAGTCAATACTGTCAAAGATAAGATCTACAAGCCTGTCATCGAATTCGAGATTGCCCGATCTGACATCATCCAATAGATTCTCAAGCCCATGACTGAACTCATACAGTTCAGTCATGCCGGCTATCCCGGAACTACCTTTAAGAGTATGAAAATACCTGAAGATTCTGTTTATGGTTTCACGATCACTGCTGTCCTCTTCAAGCTGTACAATGTCAGATTCAAGGTTTTCAATTATCTCCCTTGCTTCCTGCATAAAAATTTCAATTATTCCCGATTCTCCCATTTTTCATCTCCGGAAAATTTTTTTAAATTCCTGATTGAGAATTATTCATTTTCATCTTTAATCAGGAAAGATTCTTTTCACTGATTTCCTTCAGCTCTTCTCCGGACAGGATTCTGTCGACATCGAGCATTATAATCATACGGTCTTCATCATTTCCCACGCCCTGAATATAATCATTATCGATATCCGACGAAAAATGCGGCGTTGCCTGAATACTTCCCGAAGGCAGACCAATAACGTCAGACACAGAATCAACAATCATACCCACCAGTTGATTCTTTACTTCAACAATTAAAATTACCGTATACTCATCATATTCCCTTTCATCGAAATTAAATTTAAGTCTGATATCCACTACCGGAACGACTCTACCCCTGAGATTGATTATGCCCTTCATATAATTAAAACTATTAGGCACGCTCCTGATTTCAGTCATACCGATTATTTCGTGAACCTTAAGAACCTCTACACCGTATAATTCATCACCGATAGTAAAAGTTACATATTGAGATACGGTTTCGATATATTCTTTGCTTTCACTCGAAGATACAAGGTCTTCCATAATAAAACCTCCTCTTAAAATTCTTCGAATCCTTCTTCTTTCATGAGTTCTTTCATGCCGTTTTTCTCAGGAGAGAACCCTGACTGCTTCGAAGGACTTGCTGTATCGGATGCACCATTGTTAATCTTTTTTGTTTCAGCCTGATTTGACATGGTTTTCTTTTCAGCGTTCTTTAGATGAATCTCCTTGTGTTCAATCCTGTTGATTTTGGTTGTTGATGCTTCTCTTATTTTGAACTGTTGTGTCATTGCAAGGAGTTCCTGCGCCTGATTTGCCATCTCCTCACTTGCGGAAGCGGTTTCTTCTACAAGAGCTGCATTCTGTTGTGTCATACTATCCATCTCTGTAACAGCGATAGTTATCTGTTCTATACCCTGTCTTTGTTCCGAGCTGTCTGCAGCTATTTCAGAAACAATTTTACCAACCTGTTTGATCGCCTCAATTATTTCCCTGAGAGACTCTCCGCTGTTTAT
>CAZEJW010000066.1:7434-20448 GCA_964512685.1 uncultured Leptospirales bacterium
ACTTTCGATCTTGACAACAGTGTCGCCAATTAGCTCTTCAATTTCCTTTGCGGCGTTTCCGGATCTCTGCGCCAGGTTCCTGATTTCTCCTGCCACAACAGCAAATCCCTTTCCTGCTTCCCCTGCCCGTGCTGCTTCAACCGCAGCGTTAAGAGCCAGAAGATTTGTCTGAAAGGAAATTTCGTTAATCACTGTTGTTATTTCTCCAATCTTTTTACTGACATCACTTATCTCTTTGATTCCGGCAACAGCTTCTTCAGATACCTTCCCGCCCTCCCGGGCAAGATTAAAAGAGTTATCTGAAACGGAATTCGCCTCTGACGCGTTATCTGCATTCTGTTTGGATGTGGCGTTTGCCTCTTCAACAGTTGATGCTATTTCTTCCAGTGACGAAGCCTGTTCTGATGTCCTTTGTGAAAGATTTTCATTACCGCTTGCTATCTGTTCAACAGCCTGCGCAAGATTCTGTGCTGAAACAGTGACATTTGATATCAGGTCTTCAAGTTTATCAGCAGCGATATTAAGGGCTTTGCCCAGCTGTCCCAGTTCATCTTTTTGATCGAGATCTATTCTTTCAGTAAGGTCACCTGCTGCAATTCTCTCGGCAAAATACAGTCCTTTCTGCACTGGCCGGCTTACAGCCCGTGATAGAACTATAGTGGCTATTATTCCAAATCCAACAGAAACAGACAGAAGGATTATTGACATAATAAACACATTCCTGGCAGTAGTCTCCTGCCCAAGCCTCATTTCTCTTGCATTTTTTTCCTGGTATTCAATAAGTTCCTTGAGTTTATCCCTTCCTGCACGGTAACCCTCGGCCCATGAGTTAAGATGCTTTTCTGCAACGGCAAACTTTTTGAAATCTATGGCCTTATAGAAATATTCTCTGTCAGATACAGTGCCTTTTAAAATGGTCATGAATTCATCGCCAATCTTCTGTTCCTCTTTATCCAGCCCCTTACTGTTGAAATCCTTCCATTTTTGCTGGTACTGCTTAACCTGTTCATCAGTGTTATCTCGTCTCTTTTTTATATCAGCGTAATTGTTTTCCCGGGCATCCAGCATCTGAGAAATCATATCAATCCTGATCTGGAGATAATTCTGAAGCATATGGTTCAAATCCCTCACAGGCCTGAACCGTTGTGCATAGAATACTCCGAAGCCATCAGCCGCATTGTTCATGGAATTGATTCCCTGTACAGAAATCACCCCTATAAGAACAATAAAAAGAGAACATACAATAAATACTTTTGCCCCAACCTTAAGATTACTGAACCACTTCATAGTATCCTCCTGTCTGAGATTTATAATTTTTATCATGCAGAAAATTTTCCCGGGAAAACCCTCATGTCCGGGAATCACATCAATGATAATTGAACATCTTCTGCTCAAGCTTATTTTTTTTCCCGGGCTTTCCCTGATCTTAATAGACAAACCTTTTTTTTCATATCAGAATCTGACTGTTTTTTGTGTAGGACAATCAGGATTTTTGTAGAACAGATAACGACAAATCAGGTAAGGAGTTTTACTTAACCGATTCCGTTATCACTCTTCACTTTAAACTGTTTAGTCATACTGATCAGCTCCTGTGCCTGGTTCGCCATCTCTTCACTTGCAGATGCACTTTCTTCTACAAGCGCAGCATTCTGCTGGGTCATAGAATCAATACTGCTCACTGCTGTTGAGATTTGCTCTATGCCCAGCCTCTGTTCATCGCTTGCAGCAGCAATCTCTGAAACAATCTTTCCCACCTCTCTGTTTGCTTCAATAATCTGATTGAGTGAGTCTCCACTCTTTACAACCAAATCCGTGCCAGTTTCGATCCTGGCAACAGTATCTTCAATCAGCTCTTCAATTTCTCTGGCTGCATTGCCGGATCTCTGGGCAAGGCTTCTGATCTCTCCGGCAACAACAGCAAACCCCTTTCCGGCATCTCCGGCACGTGCCGCTTCAACTGCTGCGTTAAGCGCCAGAAGATTTGTCTGAAAAGAAATTTCGTTTATAACATTTGTAATTTCACCAATTTTTCTGCTTACCGCACTGATCTCATTGATACCGGCCACAGCCTCTCCCGAAACAACACCTCCTTCCTGTGCGAGCTTAAAAGAATTATCAGATACTGATTTTGCCTCAGCTGCATTTTTTGCATTTTCTCTGGATGTTGCATTTGCTTCTTCAACAGTAGATGCGATCTCTTCAAGTGATGAAGCCTGCTCGGATGTCCTCTGTGATAGGTTCTCATTCCCGCTTGCAATCTGTTCTACTGCCTGAGCAAGATTACCTGCGGCAAAAGTAACATTTGATACAAGGTCATCAAGCCTGTCAGCTGCATTATTGAGTGCATTAGCAAGCTGACCTAATTCATCCTTCTGATCGAGATCTATTCTTTCGGTCAGATCCCCTGATGCAATTTTTTCAGCAAAAAGAACCCCTTTTTTTACCGGCAGAGTCACAGCCCTTGATAATACTACTGTAACAAGGATTCCCAAAGCAACAGCAGATAACAGAAGTACAATTGAAACCATGAATACCTCTCTGGCTGTTGCCTCCTGCTGCAGTCTCATTTTTCTCGCCTGCTTTTCCTGATAGTCTATCATTGCTTTTAATTTAATTATTCCTGCCTCGTATCCTTTTTCCAGATAATATAGATTGCTGTATGCTGCCTTCACATTCCTTGAATTTATTGCCTTCTCCATTTTTGCCCTGTATTTTTTAGTAGATAATACAATTTTCATCAATTCATCTGACATCCTTTTTTCATTGGCATCAAGCCCCTTGTTATTGAACTCCTTCCATTTAGAAGTATATTCCTTTACCTGTTCTTTTGTATCAGCCCTTCGGTTTTCAATATCTTTCCAGTTTCCGATAGATGCATCGAGCATTTCAGTTGTGAGGTTTATTTTTATCTGAAGATAATTCTCCAGCATGTGGTTAAGATCTCTTACCGGACGAAATCTCTGCGCATAGAATTTTCCAAAGTCTTCTGATGCATTATTCATAGAAAAAATTCCCTGCATGGAAATCCCTCCCATAAGACAAATAAAAAGAACACAGATTATCAAGACCTTTACTCCTATCTTCAGATTTCGAAACCACTTCATTGTTTCCTCCTTAAGAATTTTTCGAAGGTATCCAGCAACCTCATCCTGCGATTGAAAACAACGTTTCTGAATAGTTCATCCGATTATAATCCTTATTTTGTGTTTTAAAATAAACTGAATGCGGTTAAAAGCAAATACAGATGAATAAGGATGTAAACGAAAACATATGCCCTTAACCGAAATCAGTTCTTCCGGTTGAATCATTTTAACAGATAAATTATTTTACAGAATAAGAACCGGCCTATTTTTCATGTAGGATACAGAGGAAATATTTATAACAGGAACCACTATCCCCATCAAAAATAACGTTAACAGAACCGAGTTCACAAAAATATAAGTTATGGATTTTTTCATTGTTTATTCCTAAACTTTATTGTTGAAGAATATCACCCCCGCCGCAGAAGTCGGCAGGTGATAATATTCTTCAATTTACGCTAAAAATTATTTTCAGGAATAAATACCGGGATTTTTTTATTGTTTGACATGCAGGTCTTTCTGATAAACTGTTATCTGGTTAAGGTTAAAAAATATGCATCCGGAAAACAAACTGCTTAAAATTATTATCATTATATCTATTTCTGCAATGGGCGTTCTCAATCTTAACGCCAGGATATTTCATAAAATACATCCTGACGGAACAGTCGAATATTATAATTCAAAGACCCGGCCTGCTGTAAATTCAGGGCTCCCTCATACACAATTTGATAAACTTATCAAAAGTATTGCCCAGAGATACAACGTTGATCCCCATCTTATTAAATGCATGGTAAAGGTTGAATCAGGATTCAAAACGAATGCGGTTTCAAAAGCAGGAGCAATGGGCCTTATGCAGCTGATGCAGTCTACTGCTGAATACTACAATGTTAAAAATCCTTTTGACCCGGAACAAAATCTCACTGCCGGGATAAGACATTTTGCTTCGCTTATGAGATATTTCAAAAATGACACAGAACTCTCTCTGGCGGCTTATCATGCAGGCAGGGGAAGAGTCGCAAGGGGGATGAAGATTCCGCCTATTAAATCAACTGTTGATTATGTGAACCGCATAATGAGGCTCTACAATGGATGCGATGCCGACAAAGAAAAAATTCAAAGAATCTACACTCGAATTGAACCTGACGGAACTCTTCTCATCCTCTCGAAATGATTATTTTCTTGACAGTTGATGATTTACCTGTAAAAAAATGATTTAAAGAAAATATAAATCTTCTTAAAATCATGATTATTAAATTAAATTAAAGGGATGAGTTATGAAAAAAATAAAACTTATAACCTGTCTTATTCTATGTTTTTCATTTGTTTATTTTGGCTGCAAGGAAGAAAAGCCTGTTCAGAAAGATGTAACACTGGCTAAGAAATATGCTAAATACAGAATCGGAGTCTACCAAAATGACGACCTGTCTCAGTGGGCAGCAACCCTCTCAAAAGCTGAACCCGTGGATCTTCTTGCTGAAACAGAAAAAATAATAAAGAAGAAACAGTATTCCATATCCAAGATAAAACTCTCTGATGATACAATTGCATATGTCAATTCTGAAACTCTTGCTGACAAACCAATCGTATTCATTAAGGATTCCAAAGTATATGTCAGAAACAATGCTCAAAGCGCTGTAAAGACAACAATACCGGCAGGCACGATTGCCTTCATAGTTGGAGAAAAAGGAGACTGGGCCCAGGTATATGCCGGCAAAATTAACGGAGTATGGGTAACAAAGCAGTGGGTCAATGACGGATACTCAGCAGAAAGCAATCTCATAATAGATGCCAAGAACTATGAAGTGGCAATGGAAACAATGAATAAAAATCCTTCAGAGGTGAAGGAAGAAGAAATGAAAAAGGCCATCAGCCTTCTCGAAGAAATGAAAGACCATCAGAATATATTCGCTGAACTTGCATCAGCTCATCTGAACGCTGATAAAAACAAAGCAGAAGAAGAAAAAACAGAAGTAAAGGAAGAATCCGTACCAACAGAATCTCAGCGCGAAGAACCCGCAGCGGAATAACACAGCTTACATGAAGTGACAGTAAAAATCTGCTGTCACTTCATTATTAACTGCCGATTCTCTTATGATAAAATTTCATCAAACCATTGTATTCAACAATCCCGTAAAACCCATCAGATACTGAACCGGGATTAAAAAAAACAGCCCCCCCCTTTTTATCCATAAAAGGTATGTGGGTATGCCCAAAAAAAACAACATCTACTGAGCGATCTTTTGCCTCTGTACGGAGTTTATCAATGCCGTTTTTTACTCCAAACATGTCTCCATGCGTAATCAATATTTTTGAATCGAACAGTTCAATATCAAGGATTCTCTCATATCCGAACACTCTGCCGTGATCAATATTTCCTTCAACAGAAATCACAAACACTCCGTCAGGAAGAGTAACGTGAATAAGATCATTTACACCATCACCACAGTGAATTATTCCGGTAATACAGTCTTCCTTTTTGATTATATTTTCTATTTTAGTAAAGTTACCATGACTGTCAGCAAGGACCAGGATTTTCTCTTTTTTCAGCATAACAGCTCCAGAAAAAACAATGTAAAATCATCGATAAGATGAAGGTCATCCTTCTGAATGGCCGAATATAATTCATCAATTTTTTCTCCGGGAGTTTTATTTTCTGACAGTATTATCTTTTTAAGAATACTCTTTCCCACAGGAGTCCACGATTCATCCACGATATCTGTTAAACCATCCGAAAAAACCACAACCTGATCACCTTTTTCAAGATTTACTTCTTCACGGTGATATTTAGAACTGTCCTGAAGACCAAGGAAGGTATCATTACCCTCGAGAGGAAAGACTCCCTTAGCGGAAAACAGTACAGGATTAGGATGCCCTGCATTAACATATGTCAGCTTTTTCTGATAAGGGTCTGCAAGGCCGCAGAAGAGGGTTACGAAGGACTCTTCAGGAAGGTTTGCAGAAAGATCACGATTCATTTCAGAAAGAATAAAATCAGGAGCCTCCGAAAGCTTGAGCGCATTCCTGAAGCTCATCTTGACAATTGTAGTAAACATGGCCGCAGAGATTCCATGACCTGAAACATCCGCGAGAAAGAAAATCAGTCTGCCGTCACGAAGCACAATGTAATCATAAAGATCACCACCGATATCAGAGAAAGGCAATGATATTGATGATACTGCAAAATTTTCATTAGTCATATCCTGTTCTGGGAACAGGTACTTCTGCATCCTGCCTGCAAGAAAAAGGTCGTTCTTTATTATTTCATTGAATTTCAGCATCTCACCAATTTTAAGCCCGTTTTCAACCCTTTTGAGCATTACCTCATTCTCTTCGGGTTTTGTAATGAAATCATAAACACCAAGTTTGTAGGATTCAAGACGCGTATTCTTGTCTGAGTGCCCGGTAACCATGAGAACAGGTATTGCAGGCAGATTGCTCTTTTCCTTCTGACGAAGAAACTCAAGACCATCCATGCGCGGCATATCCATATCAAGCATAATAAGGTCAGCCTTTTCCTTATAGAGAAGGTCTAAAGCCATACGGCCATCCTCGGCAGTCATAACTTTATACCCCGAGCGGGAAAGAATTTTTTCCATAAAAGTCCTGACCCCGGGGTCATCATCAATTACCAGTATTCTTTTTATCATCGATCAGCCTGTATCCGGAAAAATGAAGAAAAATCCAATGCGGTATAATCTGAAAGTCAGCATCTGCTTTCAGATTATATATAAAAACTTTATGAAGTCAAACCCTAAAAATCGGGGATTTTAAATAATGCAGATCAGACAGATTCGGATTTCTTTTCAAAGAAAAGAGCAGCAAATGCAGCAATAGAGATTATAAAAAGAAAAATCATTGAATTTCTTCCAAGAACAGAGCCTTTGCTTCTGCGCTCCAGTAATACCTCCAGATACCTTTTGTCTGCCTCAACCATTTTTTCACCTGCTGTGATTTTATCATCAAGATACATGAGGGAATTCTTTACTGATATACCACGGCTGTCAAAATTCTCATATAGGCCGAACACAAAAGGGTCTCTGAGAACGAGATATGCCTGTGAATAATTTTTATGAATGTCGCTCTCTGCTTGAATGAGCTTTTTTATTCCCGGTTCTGTAACAAGCATGGAATAGGATGAAACAACACCTGTAATCAATGCAAGTACCAGTGCTACTATTCCGAAATATTTATAAAGAGGTGAATCATCAATTTTTCGCATTTATCTTTTCTCCGAGAAAGTCTGTAATATCTTTTTTATCATAATCAGCATCATCCAGGATAATATTCCTTTCATCTATGAAATTACCTCCGGAAGTTTTACTGTTCTGCAGTTTTTCCCTGTCAATGGAGAGTGCATCGAGGAGAGGCTGAACATCCTTATCATTGAGAGCTATATTTTTCTCTACAATGGCTGTCCTGAAAGGCAATATTGTTTTGAATTCAACAGGAAAAGAGAGAACGATTTCACTGTTGCTGTTTATGATTTTAACAACAGCCCTGAAATCCGTAAAAACAGTCTGCGGATTTTCATTTTTTATTCCGCCTGTTATTACTGCAGTATATTTTTCTGCATTATTTTCAATTTTAAGGTCAATTTTTATTCCGGGAGAACTGACCTGATCCGGTGCTTTTGCACATCCCGAAAAAGCACAAATGCACGCAATCAGAAAGACAGAAAGCGAAATGCTGTTAATTTTTTTCATTATTATACTCATCTTATAATTATTTATAAAATCTGCGTTATTTCTTATATTCTTCATTTTATACGTCAAGAAGATTATGAGTCCGCTGCAATTAAGGCATTCTCTGCTGGCTTTGGCAGCAGAGAATGCCTTAGTCCCCTCCCCCAATTATAGTTGACATAAAATTCATTCTGTTTTTTCTGAAAAAGCAATTATGAAGGGTTTCAACCTCAGATTACCCCATAATCAGATCAGCACACAACTTCAGGAGAAAACTATGAAAAAAAAGATTTCACTATCGATATGGACATGCTTACTTGCTTTTGCATTTATACTTGTTGCATGTGAAGAACCAAAGGCTGCAAAAACGGGCCCTGTTGTAAAAAACAGCAAATTCAATGAAACAGCCCTCTTTATTGCAGGAGAAAAACTTCCGGCAGGATCGGAGCTTTTAAAATATACTAAAAAAGGCTTCTATAAAAGATATGCAGCCAATCTTGACAGGGGTTGGAACAAATTTCAGAACCCGAACATGAAGAAAATTGTAAAATGGTGGGATAAAAAAGCGCCTGCACAGTATTCAAAAAACATTCTCTACCCATTCAGCGGACCGGATATCATGAATGCTCTTACCTTCTACCCGGATGCAGAAAATATTACAATGTTCGGACTCGAAGAACCCGGAATAATACCTGATCCTTTTACAATATCAGAAACTGAACTCAAAAAGAATCTCGGCAAAATAGAAAAGTCTCTTCGCACAATAATGGTATACAATTTCTTTCGTACAAAGGGTATGGAAGTCAATATTGACAACTCATCCTTTAGCGGCGTTACCGGAATAGTATTGTTTTTTCTCGGTAAAAACGGATATGAAGTCCTCGACATACAGAAGATTGTTCTCGATAAAAGCAGTGAGATAATTAAAGCACAGGCAAAGGACAATAAAATCGACTGGATGAATCCTCCTTATTCAAGAATCCCTGGCGTGAAAATATCCTTCAAAAAAAACAATGGGAAAGTAAAGACTGTAAGATACTTCATGCTCAATATTGCAGACTCTGCACTCGTGAAGCACTCACCAAACTTTCTTCCGTTTATTAAAGAGAACGGCCCGTATTCAACAATCATCAAGTCAGCATCATACCTTCTTCACAAAGACAACAAGAAGGACAGCCCTGCTCACTTCAGCAAAATAAGAAAGATGATACTCGATAACTCGAATTTTATCATACAGGATGATTCTGGAATTCCACTCAAGTATTACAATGATGGCAAGTGGAATGTAAACCTTCATGGTGAATACATAAAGCCTGTATCTCTCTGGCCTCACAGGTATCAGAAAGACATGAAAGAAGCATATAAGAAAAAGTCAACAGGCAGGCTTCCTTTCAGCTATGGATATAATTACAAAAGCTCGAATCTTCAGACTTTAGAGAAGAAGTAATCATCTCAAATACAAAAAAGCTTCCTTTTAACGGGAAGCTTTTTTGTATTAAAATTATACCTGCCTGATTAAACCCCGGACAGATGCAGATCTTTATAATTGCTTATGCTGTCCAGAATTTCCGATTTCAAACAAGCTTCTTCTTCAAGATCATAATCATTTTGCAAACCAAGCCAGAATTGAGGAGAATTACCAAAGAACCTGCTGAATCTCAAAGCTGTATCTGCTGTAATCCTTCTTTTCCCTTTAATGATTTCAGATATTCTTGTCTGAGATATTCTGGTCTCCCTGGCTATCCTGTATGCTGATATATTCAATGGTTTAAGAAATTCCTCTTGCAGAATTTCACCTGGATGTATATTTGGGAGTTTTTTCATAATTTTACTCTTTTAATCAATGATAATCAATTATCTCAACATTATAAACATCTCCATCATTCCATTCAAAACAGATTCGCCACTGATCGTTTACTTTTATACTGTATTGATCTTTACGGTTTCCTTTTAATTTTTCCAGATTATTTGACGGAGGTAATCTTAGATCACTTAAAAGTGTTGAATTATTCAACATTCTCAGTTTTCGGCGCATAATATTCTGAATATCAGACGGCAGCTTTTTTGAAAATTCACCTGCCCAGACTTTTTCTGCTTCTCTGGATTTAAATGATTTTATCATAAAAATAACAAAATACGATACTATCGTCAAGTGTTAGTATACTGTAAAAAAGACTGTCCGCTTATTTGCAGCAAACAGTCTCTCCTGTCTAATAAACAATTACCTCGTAACACTCTGAAGCAAACGGTTTGCAGTTTCTTCAGGAACATTACTCAGAACATCGCATGAAGCATTGTCAATTATAAGGCCTTCAACATCTTCAGTTGTGGCATCAGGAAACTCTTCAAGGTATAATGCAGCAACTCCTGTTACATGAGGACATGCCATTGATGTACCTGATATGGTTTTTGTTGCCTTTTTACTCAGGGTCCATGCTGATGTGATATCTGTACCCGGTGCAAGTATATCAACAACACTGCCGAAATTCGAATAGCTTACTGCAAAGCTGTCATCAGATTCTGTTGCACCAACAGTGATTGCCTCTTCAACATGAGCGGGTGATGAGTTTAAAGCATCCTCACTGCTGTTTCCTGCAGCAATGCAGTAGACAACTCCGTCTGCAATGGAATTTTTAACAGCCTCATCAAGGGTTGGAGAAAGTCCTCCTCCAAGTGACATGTTTGCAACAGCCCTGCTGGTTGTATGATGTTTTGTTACCCAGTCCACACCTGCAATTACACCTGACGTGGTTCCGCTTCCCAGCATGTTCAATACCTTTACAGCAATAAGATTTACATCCTTTGCAACACCCCAGGTTTTACCGCCAACTGTTGCAGCAACATGAGTACCATGGCCGTTCCAGTCAAGAGCTGTGTTGAATATGCCAACAGCATCATAACCTGCTTTTGCCCTGCCCTCGAATTCATTATGTTTCATCCAGATGCCTGTATCAATGATATATACATCCACTCCTGCACCTGTGAAATCATAGTTGTAAGTATAATCAAGGGGCAGTTCTGCCTGGTCAACACGGTCAATTCCCCATGTGGCGTCTGACTGTGCAGAATCGAGTGTGATGGTCTGGTCCTCTTCTGCATAGGCAATAAGTTCATTCTCAAGAAGAAGCCTTATTACACTTTCAGGCGCCTTTACTGAGAATCCCTTTACAGCATGTGAATAGATAAATTCCGGCGAAAGCCCGAATGTTGAAAGCAGATCCTTTACAACAGATGCAGTCCGGGAAGATTTGATTCCGGAATCCTTCAAAACAACAATATACGACCCTGCAACCCGTTTCGCAACTGATTTTGAAACAACAAGGCCCTTGGGCATTTCTTCAGTTGATTCGTTCTCACAGTTTGTGATAATCATACCTGATATTATGATCATACATAATATCAATAATACCTTCTTACTGAACACTGAATGCAGCTTCACAGGCAACCTCCCTTAGGTTTTTATTTTTTAACCCGGTAATTATTGACAGTAAATACAGCATGTCAATAACTAATTGCGCTATTAAGGGAAATTAAAATATTTATAATCTAAACACAACAAAGCCTGCGGCTTTGCCGCAGGCTTTGTGCTTTTCATATATCTTCTTAACTAACGTACTAACTTACCAGAATACAAACATACCAACGCATTCCCCCTACTTACCTGCAACAGCCTTTTGCCAGAGGTAGAACACAACAACACCAACAGCAAGAACACCAACAGCGAAAAGAGACGGAACCGTGTTCGTTATGAGTGATGTCACCATCATTGCAGAAGTAAGAATAATGTAAATCAATGGAGTGAGCGGAAAAAAAGGCACCCTGTATGATCTCTCGAGCTCAGGCTGTTTGTATCTCAAAATGACCATTCCAATAACGCAAAGAAGAGGAAAAACAGAAAGCGCGAATCCCATGTAAATGAGAAGCTGAAAGACCTTATCTCCGCCAATGAATACATATGTAATTGCAATGAACATCTGAAGAATAATTGCAAAATCAGGAGTCTGAAATTTAGGATTAATCCTCGAAAGAGAGCTGAAGGTCATCCTGTCTTTTGCCATTGCATAGTAGACCCTTGGGCCGATCATCATCTGGGCAGATACTGACGAAAGAAGAATAACAGCAATGGAGATTGAAAATATCGGTGAAAAATTAGCGCCAAAGAGATTCTGTGTTGAAACCGATCCAACAACAGCGTTGTCTGCAATCAATTGCTCAGCCGGACTTGAGATGAGAAATACTACATTAAGAGCAAGGTATATGAGAGTAATTATTACAGGTCCCCAGAAAAGGGCTTTCGGAAGATTCTTTTTCGGATCCTTAATCTCGCCTGCAATGTAAGTGGCTCCGTTCCATCCTGAATAGGCATACATAATCATAATGAGGAGAGACCCGTATCCTACAAAGGAGAAATCCTTACCAAAGCCGTAATCATTCACCAGCCTGTCAGACAATGACCAGTCAGCAAAATAGAAGCCGAATCCTATGAGCGAAAAAACAATGAGAAGCTTCAACAGGGTCAGAAGATTCTGTACAATACTGCCTTTATTAACACCTATTATATGAACAACTCCGAAGAAAAACACAATGCCGGCAGCAATGAGCTTCTGTGTCCATTCTCCTGCAAGCACATCCCCGCCGATAAACCTGTTAAGATATACAACCACTGTAACAGATGTAAGAGCAGCAGCAAGGGAAAAAGCAACAACCATGGACACCCATCCTGTAAGAAACGAGGGAAGGAATCCGAAAATTTTCTTTAAATATACATATTCTCCGCCATCATCTGGCCATATTGAAGCAAGTTCTGCATAGCAGAGCGATCCTGTGATAGCGACAACACCGGCAACTGCCCAGAGGATGAGCACAACAAGAGCATCCCCGCTGTTTTTAAGCACATAGCCTGTTGTATTCATGAAAATACCGGTTCCGATAACATCTGCAATGATTATAAGTATAGCAGTCCCAAGGCCTATTTGTCTTTTGAGTTCCAATTATTTACTCCTGTTGAAGATTATCCTTATAAAAGAGAGGCAGATATTAAAAAACAGCCAGCCCGCTTAATGTCAACCATATTATGAACCACAGTGCAACATCCCACTCATTTTACTCCGGGAGTCGTACGGGTCTTATACCCGGACTCGTACATGTCCGGACCCCTGACTCGTACGAGTCTCATACCCGGACTCGTACATGTCCAGACCCCTGACTCGTACGAGTCTCATACCCGGACTCGTACATGTCCAGACCCCTGA
>CAZEJW010000066.1:20548-22380 GCA_964512685.1 uncultured Leptospirales bacterium
CTCGTACGAGTCTCATACCCGGACTCGTACGAGTCTCATATCAGTACTCGTACGAGTATTAGTCCCTTACCTGTACGGGTCCTGATCCAGATGCTTCCCTGTCTCAGACCGACTCACGGCGTGAGTTGGTCTGACCCTCGGCGTGAGTCGGTCTGACCCTCTGCGTGAGTCGGTCTGACCTTCGGTGTGAGTCGGTCTGACCCTCGGCGTGAGTCGGTTCGGAATCTGGGAACCTTTACATTGACACCAGTCTGTTCAATTATCAGTCAAAAGGGGAACTAAGGAATGATACCATAAGCCCTTAAATCGGCAATTTATTAATTATTGACAATATCCTCCCCCTGAAAGCCAATCGTCCACATGAAAGATGAGCAGAATATACAATTGAGCCTTGCTCCAATGGCAGAGATTACAACCCCGGCCCTCAGAAAGACAATAAGGGGATTCGGTGGGGATGTGCTCTTTTATTCGGAAATGCTGAGCGCTGCTGCTGTAATTGCAGGCGGCAAATTCAGCCTGGCAAGAACCATGGCAATGGATTTTGACAGGCCAATAGTATATCAGCTCATTGGATGCAAGCCCGATCTTATGGCTGAAGCATGCACAAAACTCTCATCAGAGGGTTTTTGTGACATAGATATAAACATGGGATGTTCTGCGCCGGATATACTAAAAAAAGGATTCGGATCAAAGCTTTTAACCAACCCGGATCTGGCAAAAAGAATTGTCCGTGAATGCAGAAGAGCCACTCCGGGCAGTCTGTCAGTCAAAATGCGCAGCGGGTTCCAGTCACATGATCCGGAGCTTATACTCAATTTCTGCAGGATGTTCGAATCAGAGGGTGTTGATTCAGTCACACTTCATCCAAGGCCAGCCAAGCTCTCCTTTAAAAGAAAGGCAGACTGGAAGCTTGTAACAATGCTCAGAGAAAATCTCAACATTCCTGTAACAGGAAATGGAGATATATCCTCTCCGGAAGAAGCCATAAAAAAAATCACTGAAACAGGATGCAACTCCGTTATGATCGGAAGAGAGGCTGTGAAATCTCCCTGGATATTCAGGGCATGCAGTGATCTTATAAGGAATGGAGAAACATGTTTTACAGTAAACATTGAAGAGACTTTCCTTAACACCCTTGAGTCGATCCTGGAATTTCTGCCTGAAGAAATGCACAGAAGCAGAGCCCATCGATTTGCGTCCTACTTTTCACAGAACCTTACATTTTCTCACGCTCTCTTTTCGAAGATACGTCAAAAAAGTGAAATACCCTCAATAATGGATATCATTAAGGATTATTTTATCAGAAATGAACATGAAAAAATAAAAACCATTTCACACAGCCTTAAAACCGCCTGACCTGCACCTAAAGAGAAGGAGATGGGGAGATAAGGAGGAGATTATAGAGATAAATGATTGTTTATATGACAGTCAAAAAAGCAATCTATGAGATCTGTTCTCAGTTATACCGCACCAGGTAACATAATTAGCTAAAGTCGTATATAGAGCTTTATGATTTTTATCCCTTATATCTCTCCTGTTATCTCCATATCCCCTTTCTCTTTTCTTTATTAAAATGTGGGTACATTTCAGCTTGACGGGGCAGGCCGGGAGGGGGTGATAAATTCGTCTTTCCTGCCAGGAATCTTTTCTTCCGGTCATTCCTGCGAATACCGGAATCTCATGGAGCAGGTTTCATTAGATTACCGTATGGATACCGGTATTCTCTACGAGAAACCGGAATGACAGAAAACCTCACTTTTGTTAAATCCAATATACGATGACAGAAAACCTCACTTTTGTTAAATCCAATATACGATGACACAGAAAGTTTC
>CAZEJW010000067.1:0-22209 GCA_964512685.1 uncultured Leptospirales bacterium
TCTTTTCTCTCGTTGAACCCTGAAAAAACATAAAAATATAAAATCTATAATATCTTTAGGAGGAGATTAAAATGTCATACAAAGATGAGTACAAACAAAAACTCTCAACAGCCGAAGAAGTTGCAGCCCTTGTAAAATCAGGAGATGCCATAAAATATGGTTACTTTAACGGCAAGCCTCAACTGCTAGACAAAGCCCTGGCAGCCCGTCATGAAGAACTGGAAGACATCCTTATTATCGGAGCAGCAATGGTTCCCCCTGTACCGGAAGTTATCCAGCATAAAGACAGATTTGTTTATCATGACTGGCACTGGTCAAAACTCACAAGAATGATGCGCAATGTTTATGACAACATTATTTACGGCCCGGTCATGTATCACATATGCGAACATTTTGTCAGGAGCAGAGAAGTGGCCAATTTCAGGTATCCATTTCCCTGGATATTCCAGCAGGTAGGACCAATGGACGAAAACGGATTCTTTAACTTTGGGCCAAGCTGTTCCGAATCCCTTAGCGTTATGCAAGAAGGAGACAGAGTTGCTGTTGAAGTTGTTCCAAGCATGCCACGCTGCCTGGGAGGCAAACATGAGTCTGTGCATATTTCACAGATTGATTTTATTGTTGAGGCCCCGGAAACTCAGACAATTTTTGCAGCACCTGAGATTCCTGCTCCAACTGATATTGACATGCAGCTTGCTAAAAATATTATTCCCTACCTGAAAGACGGATCATGTATTCAGCTTGGTATCGGAGGCATTCCGGGAGCTATTGCATCATGTCTCAAGGATACTGATTTAAAGGATCTTGGAATCCATACAGAATTATTCGTTGATGCCTGTATTGACCTGATTGAGTCAGGACAGGCGAATGGTTCTAAAAAGCAGATAGACCGTTTCAAGGCTGTCTATACTTTTGCGATTGGAACTCAACGACTTTATGACTTTATGCATGATAATCCGGCTCTTGCAACATTTAATGTCGAATACACCAATGACCCGCGAATCATAGCCATGAATGACAATTTTGTCAGTATAAATCAGGCTCTTCAGGTTGACATGAAAAGCCAGGTTAGTGCAGAGAGTATGGGATTCAACCATATTACAGGAAATGGAGGGATGACAGATTTCACGCTGGGAGCACAATGGTCAAAAAACGGAAAAAGTTTTATATGTCTGCCTTCAACGCGTATTGGAAAAGATGGGGAACTTCAGTCCAGAATTGTTACCACATTCCCGAGAGGCACAACAACAACTGTGACGCGTCACATGGTTGACTACATTGTTACTGAATACGGATGTAAAAAAATGCGGGGTCAAAATGACTGGCAGGTTGCAGAAAACCTAATTGAACTGGCTCATCCTCAGTTCAGGGATGATTTAATCAGGGAAGCAAGTGAAAATAATATATGGACCCGCAGTGCAAAGTTAGGTTAAAAAACTACTCATGTTTTAGTAAAACCTATAGTACAATTCTTCAAACGCTAACAGCCCGTCAATTTCTGCCGGGCTGTTCAGCAAGACCGCCAATTGATCAAGATTATTCATAACAAAAAAAAGATACTGCAAAACAGACCCATCTTCATTATTGACAGACACGTATGAATAAAGTATAATTCTCTGAAGAGTTTACTTCTGAACTTTATTATAAAAAAGCCCTCTTGCCCTTCCCGATTATGAAGTCAGAGGGGAAATATCGGTTCGCTTGTTTTTAAGCTGTTTTAAGGAATAAAGTCAGATGTTTCTGATATTTTTGAAGCAGGAATTTTGATAAAAGAATAAATTAACTGCCTGCTTTTCCATTGCATCTGCTAAATGTTGTGTAATGATGAAGCCAACATTAAAGATCTGTCAAAAACAAAAGCCTTTTGAGCTATAAGAAATACATATTGCAGATTATACAAACAGAGAGATTTTTATGACAAATTCAGTTCTTATTGCTGAGAATGAACCTGTTACAGCGAAATATCTCAAAAAATTACTGACTGGCTTTGGATATAAAGTCATAGGTATAGTATCTGGCTGTAGCGATATTCTGAATACTATAAATAAAATGCAACCGGGAACCATTCTTATCGATATTAATCTTTTGCAGGAAGAAAAATCCATTGAAACTCTCACTGAATTAAAACAGGGAACATCAACCCCAATTATTTTTCTTACTGATAAAAATGACAGGGAACTGCTGACAAAAGCTGAAACAATAGAACCATATGCATATGTAATGAAACATTCCATTGATGAAAATCTTGATACTGCAATAAAAACTGCGAATAAATACTATAATCTGGAAAAAATCCTGAGAAAAAATGAAAGTCTGTATTCTTCCCTGCTGGAAGAGATCCCAGGAGCTATATACAGGTGCTGTTTTGATGACGACTTTACCATGTCATACATCAGTAATGGAATTACCGAACTCACAGGCTATCCTCCGGATTATTTCATAAATAACAGGGTTATGTCATTTTCTTCAGTTATGCATCCTGATGACAGGAATAAGGTCAGCAGTACAATTCGAAAAGCAATTTCCTTAAACAGGCCATATTCCCTTCAGTTCAGGATTCTTGACTCCGGTTTTCATATACATCATGTATATGAAAGAGGCAGATCCCTAGCCGGTCAAAATGATGAATCCACTATTCTGCAGGGAGCAATTCTCGATATAACTGATTACCAGATGCAGCTGAACAAATACCAAAAAGCGTTTCAATCAAATTCACATGCAATGCTAATAATCAAAACAGAAAGCTGTCAGATCATCGAAGCGAACGAAGAATTCACCCGGCTTACAGGATATTCCGGGAAAGATCTTTCAGAAAAAACACTGGATAAAACAGGTCTTTTTATCAGCAAAGATAATAAATCGGAGATTATCAGTTTTCTCAAAGAACTCAAAACAATAAGGGGAATGCAGGTTGACATTCTGCCAAAAAATGAAAAAGCAGAACACTGCAGTCTGGATGCAGAGGTCATAGGCGAAGGCAATGAAAAACTATCAATACTAACATTAAACAATATAAGTGAACAGATAAAAACCCTGGAAGCTGAATCACTTGCCAGACATTCTTTACAGACACTTATTGATGCTTCAACTGACGCAACATTTCTAATGAATACAGAAGGTATAATCCTTGCTGCAAACTACACTCTCGCAGAAAGATTTTCACTCAAAAAAGAAGATCTGATCGGTCAATATATATATGATTATTTTCCTGAAGACGTTGCAGCAAACAGAAAACTTAAAGCACAAAAAGTCATTCAGGATAAAAAAGGAGAACTCTTCATTGATTCACGCGAAGGGATTATTTTTGAAAACAGTATATATCCGGTTATTGATCAATCAGGAAAAATCTATGCCATAGCCGGCTTTGCACGGGATGTCACTGAGATTCTTAAATCTGAACAAAAATTAAAATTTCAGAGTTCTATACTCGACCAGCTTTCAACCAGAATTCTGGCATTCAACTCAGATGAAATCATCACCTACTGTAATATCTCAGAATCATCCAAACTGGGAATGGACAGAGATAAAATAATCGGTCAGCATATGGGAGACTTCAGTAAATGCCTCCTTTCAGAAGAAATCATCAATCATGTAAAACAAAATGGCGAATGGAAGGGAATCCTATCTCAAACTGACAACACAAATAAACTGAAACATTATGATACAGACATACTTTCAATATTTAACTCACAAGACAAAACAATTGGTTATACAGCAATTTTCACTGATATTACAGAAATCAAAAATACTCAGGATGAAATAAAAAGGGTCAATGAAAACCTTGAATCCATTGCAAGGCAAAATACAGATGACCTTATTAGAACCAGCACAGAACTCCAGAAATCCAAAATGATCATTGATGATGTTCAGGAAAGACTTTTGCTTTCAGAAAAAATGGCAAGACTCGGAGACATGGTTGCGAGTTCGACCCATGAAATAAACACTCCAATAAGTCTGGCGATTCTTTCGGCGTCACATGCTGAAAAAAAAATAAACGATCTTATAGAGATGGTAAAAAGTGGAAGCATTACAGAGGAAAGTCTTTTCGATCAGCTTGATAAAATCAAAGAATCTGCGGTAATTGCACAGTCCAATTTACATAAATCTGCCGATCTCATTAACAGTCTGAAAATCATTGCTGTTGATCAATGCAGTGAAGAAAAAAGAACCTTCAATATTTCAGATTATATCCGGGAAATAATTCTCACCCTTAAGCCGGAACTAAAAAAGATTAACCCCAAACTTCATATAAATGTTAATCAGGATATAACGATCACAGGATACCCGGGAATTTATTCAAGTATTATCAGTAATCTTATTATCAACTCACTGATTCATGGATTTACTGATATAGAAGATCCGGAGATACATCTTTCAATAAATAAAATCAATGATGATATTGTAATGATATATAACGATAATGGTGTTGGGATTGAAAAAGAATTACTCCCAAAAATATTTGACCAGTATTTTACAACCCGCAGGGAAAAAGGAGGAAGCGGCCTCGGGCTCCACATAGTCAGCAGACTCGTCAAGGAGAACCTGAAAGGAAACATAACCGCAGAGAGTAAACCTGGAGAAGGATTGAGCTTTAAAATTATTATTCCGATTCAATGATTTATTGAATGAAACAACAGACCTGCCGATAATATCAATAAACCCATAAATTTTCTGAATATTTATCCATGAGGGAATAATGAAAAGAAACGATATTTACAAACCATTGATGGTAAAAGAATACACAAACTATATGACACTCGCGGTAGAACGCGGAGTATCATTTGACGACATAATCTATGAAACTAGAAAATATCATGGCAGCAGATTCACAGATCTTGTATTAAATCAATTCACAAATTAAAGTTATGAACGGTAAAATTTCAGTTTTTACTTTAAATTTCAAACTTACCGTAAATAAAAGTTACTTACTCCGGATAACAAAGACCTATCCCGCTAAACTCAAATAATTGTAAGACCTTTAAAAAATTGTTTTCAATTTTTTAAAGGTCTTTTTAAATGTCCGTTAAAGTCTCTACATGCCTGTAGGCAAAGAGATAAATTGATAATTCTGTCAGCCCTGTAAAACAGAATTACCAGATCTCACGATAACATAAAGTAATAATAAAAAGAGAGGTAACGATGGATAAGATAGTTGATACCCGGGACCAACAGTTTGTCCTTTACGAGATGCTTAAAATCCAGGACGACTTACTTGGAAAGGGCCCTTATGAGGAGATTGACAAAGACACTACAGATATGGTTCTTGATCTGATTAAGAATATCTGTGAAGAAGAAGGTATGCCAACCTATGAAGAAGGAGACAGAACAGGAGCAAAACTCATTGATGGTTCTGTTAAAGCGCCTGAATGCTACCATCCGCTTTTCAAGGTAATGACAGAGAGTGGACTTTTCACAATGGGTATTCCTACTGAAGCAGGCGGACAGGGATTCCCTTATGTTGTAGATTCAGCCGGACGTGAATTCTATGCATACAATATGGGTTTTCTGCTTTATCCTGAAGCTGCAATTGGAGCTGGTCATCTTGTTGAAGAATACGGTACAGAAGAACAAAAGAAAAAATACGCACGACCTGTCTTTGAAGGACGTTATGGCGGAACTATGGTTCTTACAGAACCAGAAGCCGGTTCAGACGTTGGAGCACTCAAAACAAAAGCTGTAAAACAACCAGACGGATCATACAAAATTTTCGGATCCAAAATTTTTATATCTGGCGGAGATTCTGACCTTTTCGAAAACATAGTTCACCCTGTACTTGCCAGGATCGAAGGTGACCCTGCAGGAACCAAAGGAATCTCAATTTTCATCGTACCCAAATATCTCGTCAATGACGATGGAAGTCTTGGAGAAAGAAACGATTATTCCATTACAGGTATCGAGCACAAGATGGGAATCAAGGGCAGCGCTACATGTTCAATGAGTTTTGGTGATAATGGTAACTGTTATGCTGAACTCCTCGGCGAAGAAAGATCCGGGATGAAAATCATGTTCAACATGATGAATGGAGCAAGAATCCTCATGGGAGTTCAGGGATCAAGTACTTCTTCAATAGCTTACCTTACTGCTCTTGAATACGCTAAAGAAAGAATCCAGGGTAAAAACATCAAGGATATGATGAATCCTGATGCTCCTGATACAACAATCATAAATCATCCTGACGTAAGAAGAATGCTGATATGGATGAAGTCACAAACAGAAGCTATGAGAGCACTCTATTGCTACTGCTGTGCATGTATGGACAGAGCTATCGTAACCGGTGATGATAAATGGCAGCTTCTTGCTGATCTCCTTCTTCCTGTTACAAAAGCATATAACACAGACCAGGCCTTCAAGGTAACAGAACAGGCAATACAGTGTTTTGGCGGATACGGATTCTGTCAGGATTATCCTGTAGAGCAATACATGAGAGACATGAAGATCGCTTCACTCTATGAGGGAACAAATGGAATTCAGTCACTTGACCTTGTTGGAAGAAAACTTGGCATGAAAAAAGGCAGTGTATTCATGAGTCTCCTCGGAGAAATGAACAGCACAATCGAGCAGTACAAAGGAAATGCCAAACTTACTGATATGGCAACTCAAACAAAAGCAGCAATAGACATGCTTGCCGGAATGGCAATGTACTTTGCTCAGTGCGGAAAAGAGAACAAATTCATGGTTCCGATTACAAATGCCAAGCCATTCATGAATCTTACAGGAAACGTAGTATTTGCATGGCTTCTCTTCTGGCAGGCTGGAATTGCCCAGGAAGCTCTTGAAAAAATCTTTGCTGATAACAGCATTGACGCATCTGACAGCAAGGCCGTAAGAGCTTTTGTTGCAGACAATAAAGAAGCTGCTTTCTATCAGGGAAAAGTTTACAGCGCGCAGTACTATATCAACAACGTGCTTCCTGAAGCTGATGCAATTGCAACAGCTATCAAGAAAGAAGACATGTCGCTAATGAAGATTCAGGATGCAAGTTTTGCTTGTGGCGAAAACTAAATAAAACTGAACCTAACACAAAAGGCATATCCATTACGGGTATGCCTTTTTTTTATCTGATATTTCCTTCCATCTTGAGTCAGAATCCCTTTCAAGTCTTGAATAAACACAACCGCAATAATTCTGTCTGTAAAATTCATACTTATGAGAGAGTTCCACAGACTTTCTGAAACCATCCTGCTTTTTGAAATCCGCAACAAAAAATTTAACACCATACTTCTCCTGAAGCTCAAGACCAATCTCATTTATCCACTGAGCTATCTTATGAGGACTGATAGAGAGACAGGTGCCTGCGAGATCAAATCCATTCTCAGCCGCATACTGAAAAGTCTTTTCCATCCTCACCCTGTAACAGATCCTGCATCTTTCTGTTTTTTCTCCCAAAAAACGATAATCTTTAACTGCCGCAGTCCATTTGCGGATATCGTATTCCCCTTCTACAACATCAAAACCCCTGACTTTTGAATATCCGACAAGTTCGTTAAAACGAGCAACATATTCCGAACGTGGAGAAATATTAGGATTATAATAATAAGCAGTGATTTCATACTCATCCTTCAACATTTCAAAAGGATGACAGAAGCACGGGGCACAACACGTATGGAGAAGAAATTTATACAATTTACTACTTTAAATATTTATCAAAAAAACTGGAGACTTTTCTGGCATTCATTGGATTGACTTTTGTATCGAGCCAGAGCAAGAGTTTTGTTTTAATACCATTCCTGCTTGTATACTCATGATGCAGCACATATCTTGCCATATCAAACTTCAGATCATCAAAAATTTCTTCAGCAACATGAAGATTGTCCGGACACGAACCCATTTTATCACAAATCCTCACGACTATCTCATGTTTATCCAGTTCCTTGAGTTCATCCTTCCATTTTTCTCCAAATACTGAATTCGAAAGATACGTTTCATCTCTTCGTTCCGTGAATGATCTTTCGCCCTTTTTCGATTCCATTACGATCTCCTGCCTTAATTGTATTTTTATGTTATGTAGGGAAGAGAATTGTTAATTAACAATTAAAGATAAATTTAGTAAATTTTTCGGGGAATGTCAATATTATTATGAATAATTTAAATTCTTTTAATAATGAACAAAAATACCTGCAGCAGAAAATAAAAAAACATGCAAATAAAAAATGTCAGGCTACTGCACCAATAGACTGAAGCAATTACACAATTTTAAAAACCAGCAGAAGAACATCAGATGCAGGGGATGCAAGGCCCATAAAATTCTGGAATGTTTTGTTTACAAGATCGGCAATCTCTGAAGGATGCTGATTTCTGTTCTCACGAATAATCCTCCTTATCCTCATTAAACCGAATTCCTCACCCTGCTGATTTTTTGAGCTTACAAGGGATTTTGAATAAAGAATGCCAATATCCCCTTTCAACATATTAGTTCGACCGATACCATAGCTTGCAGAAAGATCATAACCAAGCGGAATACCCTCTGTGTCAAGCACATCAAAATCCCTGCTTTCAACCCTGAAAACATCCAGAGCCGGGAATCCGGCATTTGTGTACATCAATCGCATATTCTTTATATCATAATACAGATAATAAGCTGTTATGAGTTCTCCTCTTCCGCCGGAGTATTCATAGAGCACCCTATTCAGAGTTTTCATTACAGAATATGTCGAAGGTGCGTCATTTATACTGCCCTGAAAAGCCGATCTCAGAACAACAGAATACAGTGCACTGTTCATACCAACACCCGAAACATCAGTTCCGATAACTCCAATACCGTGTTTGCCGGGCCTGATGAAATCAAAATAATCTATTCCGCCTTCATATTTGGGGATGAAGAATGCCCCGAATTTTATACCCTCCACATTTGGAAGAGAAACAGGCACAGACTTGGATAAAATATATCTCGAAAGATCAATGGTCCTTGAAACAAACTGCTCTTTCATTCCCTTTTCATATGTCAATGCCGTAGAAATTAATTCATTCACTTCGGCCTTAAAATATGTAAGTTTCTCAACCTCAGCGGGAGTAAAGGCAGACAGGGATTCCTTTTCACCAAGACAGATAAGTCCAAGCAACCTTCTTTCGTGATAAACCGGAATTATTACTCTCACACCATAGTCCCTGAAAAAAGCGATGAACTCATCCCTTATCTCTCCAAAATTCTTTTCATCTGAGTATACCCTGCCTCTGGTCAGCAACTCTGTATTTCGAACAAACCACCTTATTATCATTGAACTTCTTTTTACCGCTTCGAAATCAACATCCCCCATACCTCTGCTGTAATACAGATCATACTCCCTGTATCTGTCTGTAAGCATTAGCATAAAGGCTTTTTCAAGATACAGACTTTTATAAAGCAAATCAATGGCCCTTTCAACAATGACAGAAGTCTGTTTAACATCCCCGGCATTTCTGATAAAATCATCTACAACACTTTCAAATTCGTACTGTTTGCGTTTAAAATATCTGTCGATCAAAGGCTGTATATAAACAGAGAACATCACAAAGAGAAGAACGATTCCTGATGCAGCAGCCTCAACAGGGACTTTCTTAAAAAGACTGCTCTCAGAATAAATCAGAAAAACAATACCTGCAATTGGTAAAAATATCAGTGTGGATATGATAAAATACATCATGGTCTTATGAATAACAGTTCTGATATCCATAAGATTGTAAGCAACAATCGAATAAAAAAGTGCCGCTGTTATAATAATTGTGGTAAAGGATGGAGACAGCCCATACAACTTCGAATAATTAAAAAATCTTGGCAGAATCAGTGATAAAGTCGTTGTTGTTACAATTCCTATAAAACCACCGATAAAAATATATCTCATCTGGAGTCGATAAATATAAACATCTGTTTTTATATAATTTCTGATAAAATTAAATGTTCCGGTAACAAAGTAAAGAACACCAATCAGAAGATAATAATTATAAAAAAACCTGAACTCCCTGATAAAAACTCCATCCTTAAAATATGCTTTTGAAATTGTATAATCCGTAAAAAAAGCAATCGATGCAGCTAAAACTGCCGGTAAAATAATTAAAGAAGTAAACCAGAAAGGAATCCTTTTTTCTGGCTTTGGGAACACAAAAGACAGAGTAAGAAAGCTGGAAAAAAATAAAACTGTCGAGACCTGCAGAAATCTGTTAACCTGAAGCAAATGAATCGAATCGGGGAAAGAATATGTAAAGACCATACCAAAAACAATACCCATACCGGTTACACAATAGTAAACATAGAATCTGTTTACCTGACTTTTCCAGTCTTTTAACAGAACAAAAACCGCAGATCCGATAACGACCAGGAAAGAAAGAATCGATGTAACGACTGTAATGGAATTGATTGAAAGCATTAAAAGCCCCCGCCTGTTGTAATAAAACTTCTGCCTTTGCCGTTATACTGCATTCCGGAATCAAATTATGACAAGGAAAAAATTTTATTATAAAAAAAATGATAGTAAGTTTTTATTACCTGGAAATCTCCAACCATAAGACAGCACAATCCCTGATAATTTCAGCAGTTGGAATCCATAGAAAGACAAACTGTTTCTTTTTGAAAGCTTTGGCTAATAAAGCTGCGCCTTTAGGATAAACAATCGGATAGTATTGACTTAAATTTTAATCATAGAGATCTAAATATTATTCTTTACAGGAAAATATAGTGAAAAACTAATAACCATGTGCTAACCTGAATCAGATTTTGAAAGGAGAAGACCTCTGCATGAAAAAGAAAACAGCTCTCATGATTATTGACATGCAAAATTATTACCTGTCAGCAGAGTCATCATATTATAAATATTTCAATCATCTTCAGCCCGGCTGTCTTGATTATATACTCAAAAGATGTGAGAAAACAGTAATTCCGAATATCCGGAAGCTGGCAGATTTTTTCAGGGAAGCGGAACTCCCTGTAATTTATCTCAGGCTGTGCAGCAGAGAGGAAAACAGAAATGATCTGCATCGTTTTTTCAAAGAAACATATACAAGAGGGAAGCACCTTGGGTTTGACAATATATATCCGCTCTGGAATGACCCAATGGCAGAAGTAACAGACAGACTGAAACCGGAAACGGGTGATTTCATCATTGACAAAACGACCTTCAGTGCATTTTCATCAAGCGATATCCACAAGCAGCTTTCACAACTGAATATTGAAAAAATAATATTTACCGGTCTTGCGACCAGCCAGTGTGTTGAAACGACAGCAAGAGATGCCTCGGATTATGGATATGATGTTGTGCAAATAATCGATGCCCAGGCTGATTATGATGAATTTTCACATAATTCATCATTATACAGCTCAGGAGGTGTGTGCGGCGGAGTGATGTTCAACACAGATGAGTATATCAGGCTCAATAGCTGATATTATCTGAAAACCCTGAATCTCACCATAAAACTGCCGCTGCCATGGGCCGAATCCCTGAGAGCTTCAGTATTTGAGGATTTCCTTACTCCCCCGAGTGAAACCTCTTCAATATTCTTTTTGGGAGAAAAAGAACTCTTAGCTATTCCCGCTCCGGATTTAAAAATCCTTGTGTGAACAACCTTTCTGAATCCCAGGCTGCGTCTCAATCTGTCAAATTTTTCTGGAGAGACCTCCCCTTCAATAAAAAGGTCTGACACCTTGAGAATTCTTCCATTGGAATCTCTTATTATATTTACGATTTTCTCTGTTTCACTGACGTTTCTTTGCCCGTTTTCAGCAAAGTTCATTCCGGGAGACACAGGAGTCATAAAATTTGTAGTAAGTACACTTCCTCCGGCTATAATCAAAAGAGAAGCAGCTATTGCAGGAAGTGATTTAATCATATATGCTTTCCGTTTTCTGGATCTGTAAATGGAAACCGTATCGATTGAAATAGTACCCAGATCATACTCTATCCTGCCAAGCTGAGATACCATTTTAATTGTACTTCTAAGCTGCTCATACTCAAGTCTGCACTCAGGGCAGACATCAATATGATTGAGAATGAGCTCTTTTTCTTCCTCTGTTGAAACCAGATTATCGAGAAGATCAGAAATCTGACCAAATTCAATATGATCATCCTTCATCATATCAGCCCCCTGTTGTGCAATCTGTTTTTCAGAATCTCCCTTCCTCTGTGAATCCGAACCTTCACATTGGAAAGCTTAATATTCAAAATCTCTGAAATTTCATTATATGAGAGTCCATCAATGTCTCGAAGTATCAAAATTTCTTTATAATCCGGAGGAAGTTTCTGAATTTCGTCCTTAACGATATTAAGGGAATCATTCATCACTACATCATTCTCCGGATTCTCTCTCTCATCAGGAAGCTGAAGATCAAATTCACTGTCATTTTTAACAATATTCAGCGGAACAGAAATATATCTTGAATTTTTTTTCCTGTAATTCTTGCAGTAATTCACCATTATACTGTAAAGCCAGGTTGAAAATTTGGATTCACGCCTGAATCCTCCAAGAGCTTCGAGTACCATAATAAAAATATCCTGAGTTAAATCCAGAGCCTCGTCATAATTATTAAATTGAGAATATACATATCTGAAAACCATATTCTGATATTTCTCAACAATTGATGAAAATGCTTCAACATCCCCATCCAGGACTCTGTCGATTATTTGCAAATCTTTAATGTCTGTCATCAATTTCCTGGCTTTGTTACAAATATAACAAAAAAGATATTTACCCGCTGATTATCATATAGAAGTAAACAGTTGGCATAAAAAATAAAAAAAATTAATTTATAGAATTACTTTAACAAATCTTCTTTTGCCGGCTTTTATTATACCTTCAAATGGCGACTTTAGTTCCATATTTACATCAGAAATTTTTTCTCCATCAAGAGATAATCCCCCGCCTTCGATTAGCCTTCTGGCTTCACCATTCGATTTTGCCATTCCTGAAAGGGTAAGAAGCCTGACTATCCAGATCGATCCATCGGTCAACTCATCCCTGCCCGGAGAGTACTCAGGAATTTCATCAGGAACCTCTTTTTTCACAATTACCTTAACAAATTCAGCCTCTGCTTTTTCGGCAATTTCACTGTCATAGAACTGAGTACAGATTTCCCTGCCAAGACGCATCTTTACATCCCTTGGATGCATGGATCCATCCTTCATGGCATCTTTTATCCTTTCAACTTCTTCCATCGGCACATCTGTAACCAGTTCATAATATACAAACATGAGCTCATCCGACACTGACATGGTTTTTCCAAAAATATCCTTTGGCTCTTCATCTATACCAATGTAATTATTGAGCGATTTACTCATTTTCTGGACACCATCAAGTCCAACGAGCAATGGAACAGTCATAATAACCTGAGGTTCAAGCCCATATTCTCTCTGAAGATCCCTGCCTACAAGAAGATTGAATTTTTGATCTGTTCCACCAAGCTCGACATCAGCTCTGAGTGCAACAGAATCATATCCCTGAACGAGAGGATAAATAAACTCCAGGATTGAAATCGGTTTGCCGTTTTTATACCTGTTGGAAAAATCATCCCGCTCAAGCATTCTTGCAACATTATATTTGGATGTCAGTTCGAGTACCTGAGCAAAATCCATTGGCTGACACCACTTTGAGTTAAACTCAACAATTGTTTTATCTTTATCGAGAATCTTGAATACCTGATTTTTGTAAGTTTCTGCATTTTCAAGAACTTCTTCTCTGGTGAGCCTTTTTCTTGTTTCGGATTTTCCGGAAGGATCTCCAATCATACCGGTAAAATCTCCGATAAGGAATACAACCGTATGTCCCATCTCCTGGAAATGCTTCATTTTTCTGAGCAGTACAGTATGGCCAAGATGTATATCCGGTGCAGTCGGATCAAAACCGGCCTTTATTATGAGAGGCTTATTTTCTCTTTCAGACTTCTCAAGTTTTTTTTTCAGTTCATCCTCAGGAATTATCTCCTCAGTTCCTCTTTTCAGTAAATCAAAATCGTTCTTTATCATTTGTGTCTCCGGGTGTCCTTATACATAATTCAATGTTCTTTTTTCCCTTCAGGGTCTTCATCATCAATAGCATCAAGCAGTTCTTCAAAATCGAAGTCAGGTCCGAACTCCTTTGCGTAGTGATACTGAGCAATAATCGCGATAAGTTCATTCCTGGATTCTTCAGCTTCTTCTCTGTCATGGAAACCGATTATTACGGGTTCTTCCACTCCTGCAAGAAAAACTTCAAAACCATATTTTTCGTCATCTTCAATAAGTCCGCCAACAGCAGAAATATTAGGAACAACAATCGCAATACTACCATAATCAACAACTGGCAACATATCCATACTCCATTGTTTTATTTTCCAGTAGGTCAGAGTCAGCTTGACTGTAAAGGGAAAGACGTCAAGATGAAAAAACACTCAGCAGGCTATATTAATGGACCTCAATGCAGTAAACATACAGTAAAAAGTATAAAAGCTACACAGGAATCAATAAAATTCCCGTGTAGTTGATCCAACATCTTCACCATCGAGTCTGGAAAACTCTTTCAGCAGTTCTTTCTGTCTTGGAGTCAGCTTCTTTGGAACACTTATGTTTATCTTCACAAGATGATCCCCTTTTCCATATGACCCCAGATAAGGAATACCATTCCCCTTGAGCCGAAAAACCTGCCCGTTTTCTGTTCCTGGCGGAATCTTCATCCTGGCAGTACTGCCGGAAATGGTTGGAACTTCGATCTCTCCGCCTAAACATGCCATTGGAAAAGAAATATCTACAACACCAATTATATCATTACCCTGCCTGTCAAAAGCAGAATGTTTTTTCACATGAATAACAACATAGAGGTCACCACGGGTTCCTCCGTTTGGTCCCTGTTCTCCCTCTCCGGTTATTTTCAGTCTGGAACCGGATTCAACTCCTGCGGGAATTTTCACAGTAATAATTCTCTTTTTGACCTTAAGACCGGAGCCACCGCATGTTTTGCATGGAGATGTTATGACCTTCCCCTTTCCCCTGCATTTAGGACATGTCTGGGTTATTGAAAAGAATCCCTGAGTCTGTCTCACCTGACCGGTCCCGTTACAAACAGGGCATACAGAAGGTTTGCTGCCGGACGCGGAACCGCTTCCATTACAGCTGTCACATGTTTCGTTTCTGGGAATTTCTATCTGAACTTCTTTGCCGGAAGCAGCCTCTTCGAGAGAGATGCTCATATCATACTGTAAATCCGATCCCCTTCTGGCTTTTTTCCTGCCTCCCCGGCCTCCCATGGAAGATCCAAAAAATCCCTCAAATATATCACCAAGATCGAAATCCCCAAAAATATCAGAAAAATCCGTATATGCGCCCCTTCCAAAACCATCAAAACCTGATATGCCCTCATGACCGAATTTATCATATGCAGCTCTTTTCTTGGGATCTCGCAGAATTTCGTAAGCCTCGGTAGCTTCCTTAAATTTCTCTTCAGAAGCTTTATCACCTTTATTTTTATCCGGGTGATATTTCAGAGCAAGTTTTCGGTAGGCCTGTTTAATTTCATCATCTGCCGCATTCTTTGAAACACCCAGTACTTCGTAGTAATCTCTTTTTGACACTTTTTCCCTCGCATGAGAAGCATATTAATCTAAAATAGCTTAAAAAATAATTCATTCACATGATTACCTTTTCGTTTATCCTGAAACAGAAAAATCAAACTTTACAAGACAATCATCTTCGCAAAATATTCAGGCCTCAGGGCTTTAACCTGAGACCTGAATATCAGATACTATTTATTTCTTTTCGTCATCATCAACGACTTCATAGTCTGCATCATATACCTTTTCACCACCGGCCTGTGCGGATTCATCTTCCGGGTTTGCCTGAGCGGCTCCTGGTTCTCCACCCGGCTGTTGATACTGCTGGGCTGCTTCCTGATATATCCTTTCAGCAAACTGATGAGAAGCCTGCTCGAGACTCGATTTAGCTGTCTGAATCTCTGTCAGATCATCACCTTCCATGGCTTTTCTCAGATTTTGAGATGCCCCTTCAATACTCTCTTTTTCACCAGGCTGAAGCTTATCCTCATTCTCTCTTATCATCTTTTCAAGAGAATAGATCAGATTATCACATTCATTCCTTGTTTCAATAAGACCCTTGAGCTTTTGATCCTCTTCTGCATGAAGCTCTGCATCCTTAACCATGTTGTTTATTTCATCATCAGAAAGGCCACTTGAGGATTCAATCCTGATTTTCTGTTCCTTGCCTGTACCAAGATCCTTTGCAGAAACATGAACAATTCCATTCGCATCAATGTCAAAAGTAACTTCAATCTGCGGAACTCCTCTTGGTGCAGGAGGCAAATCTGTCAAATCAAACCTTCCAAGAGTACGGTTCTGAGATGCAAGTTCCCTCTCTCCCTGAAGTACATGAATAGTTACAGCAGGCTGATTGTCAGCAGCAGTTGAAAAAATCTGATTTTTCTTTGTTGGAATCGTTGTGTTTCTTTCAATTAACTTTGTCATAACTCCACCGAGAGTTTCGATTCCAAGCGAAAGCGGAGTTACATCAAGAAGAAGAACATCGTTTACATCACCTGCAAGTACACCACCCTGAATAGAAGCGCCGATTGCAACTACCTCATCAGGATTTACACCCTTATGCGGATCCTTGCCAAAAACCTGTTTAACGAGTTCCTGAACAGCAGGAATTCTGGTTGAACCACCAACGAGTATTACCTCATCAATATCACCCGGAGTATAACCCGCATCATTGAGAGCCATCTGGCAAGGCTGTTTTGTTGATACAACAAGGTCATCAATAAGTTGTTCGAACTTTGATCTTGACAGGGTTACTACAAGGTGTTTTGGCCCTGACTGATCAGCTGTAAGAAATGGAATATTGATCTCAGTCTGAAGCTTTCCTGAAAGTTCTATTTTGGCCTTTTCAGCAGATTCCTTGAGTCTCTGAAGAGCCATTTTATCCTTTGATACATCTATGCCTGTCTGTTTTTTAAATTCATCGATAAGCCAGTTCATTATTCTCAAGTCAAAGTCATCACCACCAAGGTGGGTATTTCCATTCGTTGATTTTACCTCGAAAACACCATCACCGAGTTCTAGAATTGAAATATCAAATGTTCCACCACCAAGGTCATATACCGCAATTTTCTGATTTTTGTTTGCCTTGTCAAGGCCATATGCAAGAGCTGCCGCTGTTGGCTCATTGATTATCCTTTCCACTTCAAGACCAGCAATCTTACCTGCATCCTTTGTTGCCTGTCTTTGCGAATCATTGAAGTAAGCTGGAACTGTAATAACGGCTTTTGTTATTGTCTCTCCAAGGTAATCCTCTGCTGTCTGCTTCATCTTCTGGAGAACTCTGGCAGATATTTCCTGGGGGCTGAATTCACCGGAGACTGTCTTTACTGTAACACCGCCCTTTCCATCATCTTTAACATCATAAGGAACCATTTCCACTTCAGTAGTAAGTTCATCATATCTTCGACCCATGAATCTCTTTACTGATCTGATTGTATTTTCAGGGTTGGTTATAATCTGGTTTTTTGCAACCTGTCCAACCAATCTTTCGCCTTTGTCGGTATATGCAACAATTGACGGAGTGGTACGCTGTCCTTCCGAATTCTGTATAACAATTGGTTCTCCGCCAGACATAACAGCCACACATGAATTGGTGGTACCGAGATCTATTCCGATAATTTTACTCATCTTTTTTTAACTCCTTTTGAAAATTGAATTTTATCTTTCTGAATATTAACATCAACTCTTTTTAGAGTTTTTCATTCTGAATCAGCTGAGTTTTCATCAGACTCATCCGATTCGCCTGTTTTACCAGCATCCGGTTTTACAGGCTTAGCTACCCTTACCTTTGCACTTCTGACAACCATTTCATCAATTTTAAAGCCCTTTTGATAAACTTTGGTAACAGTATCAACAGAAACGGCATCACTTGTCTCTATCTCAACAGCTTCATGAAAATTCGGATCGAACTCTCCCCCAAGTGATTCCACTTCCATAATACCATACTTCCCAAGGGTTTCTTCAATCCTTTTTGATATCATTGAAACACCCATAACAAAAGACTTATGTGCCTCTTCAATAGATTCACCCTCTCTGACATTATCAGATGCTTCCACTGCCCTCAACAGATCATCATTGATCAGAATGATATCATAAGCAAAGTTTTTAATAGCATGTTTTTTAAAATCTTCCTGAAGTTTGGCATTTCTTTTTTTAAAATTTTCAAAATCAGCCTGTCTTCTGAGAAGAAGATCTTTCAATGAATCTACTTCTTCATTTTTTTTGGTGATTTCACCCTGAAGGTCGCTGATAGTTTTTTCTTTTTCATCTTCATCCTTTTTTCTTCTGGCACCTTTCCTTCTGCTGTCACCGCGTCTTTCATCACCATCAAATTCCTCCTGGTCAGATGAATCAGGTGCCGGGTTTACATCCCCTTTTACAGGATCTTCTGCTCCTTCAGTATTTTCTGCAAACGACTCATTGTTTAAATCATTTTCATTATATTTTGTTTCTTCAACCATCTGTTATGACTCCCAAAATTTAACATATCCGGAACAATACCGGGGGTTTATCTATTTCGACATATTTGTCAGGAGATCTGAAACTGCTCTCCCTGTGTAATCAACAAGCGGAACTACTTTTTCATAATCCATTCTTGTTGGACCAACAACCCCAAGTACACCTACGTTCTTGTTTCCAATCTTATAACTTGACGTAACCATACTGCAGCCAATCACTTTAGGATCATGAATTTCCTGCCCTATCAGAGTAATCACTCCATCTGCTTCAAGGGATAATTCCATGATATCCCTGAGAACATTTTTCTCTTCAATTATATGAAGAAGACTCGCAAGGCGATCATGCTCAACCATCTCAGGTATTTTAAGAAGATTTTCGATTCCATCGATATGAAGCTCGGATTCAACTTCCTCATTCAATGCGAGCTGAGCAATATCCAAAGCCATTTCCTTGTTTATACTCTGCATTCTTTCAGCTCTCAACCTGTCAAAAATAACTTCTTTGATATCATTGAGAGAATAACCGCATAACTCACCGGTCAGGTATTTTGAATACTCATAAAGATCATCCTGTGCAACACCAACAGAGAGATTGACCTTTTTATTAATAACCATCCCGGTTCTGGTGATAAGAATTAATAGTACTTCGTTTGAATCAAGGGGAACAAGCTCAATTTTTTTAACGACCGTAAAATCAAGTCTCGGGGTAAGAATGACTCCCGCATATTTTGAAACATATGAAAGCATTTTTGTGATCGAAAAAAATATTTTATCAAGCTGGAGTTCCTTGCCTGCAATACCCTCCTTAATTTTGACCCCCTCAAGAGGAGAAAAATTATATTTCTCAAGAAGCGTATCAACATAAAACCTGTACCCCATGTCTGTGGGAATTCTTCCCGCAGAAGTATGAGGCTGCATCAGAAAACCCAGTGCCTCGAGGTCAGACATAATATTTCTCATTGTTGCAGGAGAAATTGCAAAAGAATATTTCTGAACAAATGAACGGGAACCTACCGGTTTTCCGGTACTGATATAATCATAAACAAGAGCTGTCAATACAGATGACTCTCTTTCAGTAAGAACCCTGTCCTGTACGAAGTCCTTTTCCATAAACCACCTCATTATTAGCACTCAGCATAAATGAGTGCTAATAACAAAATAATAAAAAAAAGGAGATAGTCAAGCCAAAAAGTCAAAAATACTTCATTTTCTATTTTTTCTTTTTTGCCTGCTTTTTCTCTTCAGAGGCTTTATCTTCAGCTTCAAGAACCTGGCGGGCTGCATCAATTGTATTTTTAATTTTCTCAGCCTCTTCACTCTCTCCAAAAATAACATGGATTTTGCGAAGAGCAGAAAGCAGATCAATAGACTTTTTTAAATCCTCTCTTGCTTTACCTGAAAGCTCATATTTGGTCCTGTACTGTTTTGCTGCCTCAGCAAGACCCTCCTTACACATACTCATCATCATCTGCCTGTCCCTGTAGAATTCCTCTCTTGGATCCCGATATTTGGCCAGATCAGAAAAATTGGTAATATTCTTTATTATTACTGCAACCCGGGCCTGAAGCTCAACAAAAGACCATTTCCATTTTGATCCTTCACCTACCTTATTTCTCAGACTTAAAAAAACCGAATCTATCCTCTGTACAACATCAAGAATCTGCCTGGGATTTAAACGGTCAATCCTGTTCAGATATTCATCATTCTCCCGTAAAGACCTGTCAATATCACTGCCGACAATCTCTTCAAGCATCTGAAGCACTTTATAAAACTCCTTTCTGGCTTCATTCAAGAACTTCTCATTTTTTATATTGAGCATCTCAAGCGAAAGGTCATTCATCTTCAGGTACAGATTTATAATCTTTATCAGATATGTAACTATTTCAAAATTATAATATCCTTCTATCCTTGACATAGACCTCTTTTTAACAAGTAATTCATTCACCTTCTTGTTATAGTCATCTACAATTGTCTTAATGTCCTTGATCTCATCATTATATGCTGCTTTTTCGGCTTTACTTATTGCCATCCCCAAACCACCCTGTTATATGAATATTTTTTTAATGCATTCATTCCTTTAAAAACTTTTTAAGCAAACAAGGGAGTTCTTTTTTCCAACCATCCCCTGATGCAGAGTCATCAGAACTTACTTTAATAAAATTTTCCGGAACAAATACAGCAATCAATATTTATCCCCATAAAATCAATATGCAAGTAAAAGTAAAAAAATTATATAAAAAATAATAAAATGCTGGCATTGTTATAATATTGATTTAAATTATGGAAAGTCGTAATGAAAAAAACTCTTTCATTCATAACAATCATATGAATCTCTAACAAGAGCACATTTCGTAATACTTCGCTTTAAAAAATTCAACTATTGGGATCATAAAACCTGTAGAATAATTAATATTATTTTTTCTTGACTAAAATAAAGGCTTGCTACGTCATATCTTAATTATTCAGACAGTGATATTTACTTTAAGTTGGAAATAATGAATTTAAGGAGAATAAATTGGTTTCAAAAGGTAGCAACATAAAAGAGGCAAAAGGAAAACTTGGAATCCTCATTCCAGGACTTGGCGCTGTTAGTACAACATTTATCGCCGGAGTAATGCTTGTTCGAAAAGGATTAAACCAGCCAGTTGGCTCTTTAACTCAAATGGCTCAAATGAGAGTTGAACAGGATGGTAAATTCGCACCAAAACCAATAAAAGATTTTGTTCCACTTGCAGATCTTAATGATTTGGTCTTTGGCGGATGGGATATTTTTGAAGACAACGTGTATGATGCAGTAGAACATGCCAGTGTACTCAAAAAGGAAGACTATGAGCCAATCAAGGACGAGCTTTCCCAGATAAAACCATGGAAAGCAGTTTTCAACAAAAATTTCGTTAAGAAACTCAATGGTGACTGGGTTAAAGAGGGTCCAACATACTGGGATCTTGCTCAGCAGGTAAAAGATGATATCCTCAAGTTTAAAGAAGAAAATGATATATCCAGAATGGTTATGGTATGGTGCGGAAGCACTGAGATCTTTCAGGAAGTAACACCTGGAATTCATGATACTCTGGAAAACTTCGAAAAGGGGCTCAAGGAAAATCACCCGAAAATCGCTCCAAGCATGATTTATGCTTATGCCGCACTTGATCTTGGAATTCCATATGCTAATGGAGCACCAAACCTATGCAGCGATATTCCTGCACTCTGGGAACTTTCCGACAAAAGAAAGGCTCCCATGTCAGGTAAAGACTTCAAAACAGGTCAAACCCTGATGAAGACAATCCTCGCTCCGGGGCTCAAGGCAAGAATGCTTGGTGTAAACGGCTGGTTCTCAACAAATATTCTTGGCAACAGGGATGGAGAAGTTCTTGATGATCCTGAATCATTCAAGTCAAAAGAAGTCAGTAAACTTTCAGTACTTGACCAGACTTTTCAGTCTGATCTTTATCCTGAACTTTACGGGAATCTATATCACAAAGTAAGAATTACCTACTATCCTCCAAGAGGAGACAACAAAGAAGGCTGGGACAACATTGACATTTTCGGATGGCTTGGATACCCAATGCAGATCAAAATCGACTTCCTCTGCAGAGATTCAATTCTTGCAGCACCTGTTGTTCTTGACCTGGTTCTCTTCCTCGATCTTGCTCAGAGAGCTGATCTCTATGGCAATCAGGAGTGGCTATCATTCTACTGGAAGAGCCCAATGCATGCACCTGACAAAGAGCCGCAGCATGATCTCTTTGCACAGCTGATTCAACT
>CAZEJW010000068.1:0-21724 GCA_964512685.1 uncultured Leptospirales bacterium
GCAATGAAATCCCTGCATGAGAGTTTCCCCTCTATCTGATCTGTATGATAACCGGTTAGATTCTCGACTTCACAGTTAGCCGTAAGAACAAGACAATCAGTGTCCATAAGGAATACTGCCGATGAATTATTTTCAAAAAGATTTCTGTAAACTTCCTTTTGTTCCTTGAGATCCGATTCCGCCTTTTTTATACGTGTTATATCTATAATAGAGGCCAGAGATTTCCTGGTTCCGGGTATTGTATCAACCCGTACTAAAGCGTCATGAATATTATTCTGTTTATCTATAAAACGAACTTCATATTCATCCTGGACATCCTCCCCCTGAACTCTGGCACAATGCATATCAGCTGCATATTCTTTGTCAGGGGCAAGAAGGATATCGTTACCTTTCATCTTATTCACGATCTCGTCTCTGCTGTAGCCTGTCATTTTTTCAGTTTCAGAATTAACCATTGAAACAGTATAATCCTCTTCAAGAATTATAGTAGCAGCACCTGTATTCTCGAAAAGACTTCTGTATATTGATTCACTCGCAAGAAGTTCTTCCTGTGACGACACAAGCTCATCATTGAGAAGTTCGAACTCTTCATTTGAGGCAATAAGCTCTTCATTCTGAGCACTGACTTCCTCTTCAGCCAGTCGCGCCCTTTCAAGAGCAATTCGATGAATTTTATAAACCTGGTAAGATATAAAAACAAGAATTACCAATGCGGCGATTATATCCATGCTGAATTCAATCACATTGAATAACGTTAATTCATGCAGCCTGGTAAGATCGTAGAGATAAACGAAGAAGGCAACAGCATTAAAAGCAAAATACAGGAGCACCATCCGAACATTGTCTATAATAACAGCATGCGCGTAAACCATGAAAGCAAGAATAAGAATAATTGTATCATAACTTTCAAGCAATGGTTCTTTTGAGACACCGGAAAAAATCCCATACCACAGGGCTGAGAAAATAGTGATAAGAAAAAAATGTACAGCCAGGTAATAAAATCCTCTCTTTAGAAAAAAAAGAGAAAAAACTGTTATCAGTAAAATACAAAAACATTGATAAAGCTGATCAATAGAACCAAAGGGAAGAATATAATGAAGGAACATAAAAGGCAAAATAAAACACAGAACAAAAAAGCACATAGCCATAAAAAAACTGGCTCTTAGCTGAACTGTAAGATTATCTTTTTTATATATGTTGAGAAATTTTTTAAAAAATTGTCCACTCATGCCGCTACCAATATTATTGTTTTATAATATAACCTGTTTTCAACAAAGTCAAGGGAATTATATGACCAAAACAATAAGAAAGTATAAATATTATAAGGCATATCAATCAGCACATATATGTCTTTCGCTCAACACATAAAGACAATAACCCGGAGAGACAGGCTTTCAGGCAATACCTTCATCTTCATTACTGCGGAGGTATTCAATAAATTTTTCCGGGGGAAGGGGTTTACTGAAGTAATACCCCTGAAAATGTTCACACTTTGAATTCACAAGATAATCAACCTGTTCCCTGTTTTCAACCCCTTCAGCGATTACATTGAAACCCAGGTTATATGCAAGCGTGATAATTGTATTTACAATATTGACAGACATCCTGTCCCAGGGCAGATCATCAACAAAAGATTTATCAATTTTTAGAGTGTTTACCGGGTAATGTTTCAGTTTGCTCAGGGATGAATAACCGGTTCCGAAATCATCAATAGATATCATGAATCCCATTGCTTTTAATTCAGCCAGTCGCTTTAGACAAAAAGATTCATTATCCATAATTCCGCTTTCAGTTATTTCAAGTTCAATCCATTCCGGATCGAGGCCCGACTCCCGGACAATTTCTTCAATCAGCAATACAAGATCAGGATCTTTGAATTGATATGGAGAAATATTGACAGAAAGTTGAAGGAAATCATATCCCTGTTCACGCCACAGGTATAACTGCGAGCAGGATTTTCTGAGTACCAGATAACCCAGGTCAATAATCAAACCGTTCTTTTCGGCAACAGGGATAAATTCAGACGGAGGGACCAGCCCCCGTGAAGGGGATCTCCACCGCAGAAGAGCCTCCATGCCAAAGGGAGCACCCTGGCTGTCTACCTTCGGCTGATAATAAATCTCGAATTCATCATTTTCTATTCCCTTTTGAATATCCTTTTCAAGCTCCATCCGGCACACAAGGTCTTTATGAAGAGATGCATCAAAAAGGTGATAGGTGTTTCGGCCGTTATCCTTTGCCATGTGCATGACAGATTCGGAATTTTTAACCAGAGCTTCAGATGTTTTTCCGTCATTGGGATACAGGCATACACCAATACTGGTCGTTATTGTCATATCCTCACTTCCAACAGGGAAAGAATCAGAAAAAATACGAAAAGTCTTCTGGATTATTTCTCTGGCAGAATCATAGTTACTTATGTTGGAGAGAAGAACCATAAACTCATCTCTGGAAAATCTCGAAACAAGATCCTCTTCTCGATAGGTTTCCTTAAACCTTGAACCAATTCTCTTAATAACAGTATCACAGACAGAAGGGCCGTAAATATCATTGAGTTCCTTCATTCTGTCTATTCCTACGCATAGCACCGCAAAAATATGATTTCTTTTTTCTGATTTAGCAATTTCACTGTTCAGTCTTGACAGAAAGAAATCTCTGTTCGGCAGCCTTGTTAGTGGATCATAGAATTCATAGTATTCAGCCTTTTTTTCTGCCTCAATATATTCGGTGACATCCCTGATGTTGAAGATAAAACCATTTATCAGTGGATTATTAAGCATATTGGTTCCGGTTGACTCGACATACATCCACCTCCCGCTGCTGTGACTGTTCCTGTAAGACAACGTTATTGCTTCCTGGTTGAGGTCTAAAGCCCTCTGCATTTTTTCCATGATCCTTCCACGGTCTTCCCTGTGTACATATGTTAATGAAAGCATTCCAATAAGATCCGACGGATTTGCGCCAAAAATCCTTTCCACAGACTGACTTGCGTATTCGATAATTCCTTCTGCATTCAAAATCAGAATTGCCTCATAACTCTTCTCAATCATCGTAGTGAATTTTTCGACATTCATTCTGAGTTCTTCCTGCACCCTTTCTTTTTCCTCTATCACATCCTCAAGCTTCATATTCATTTTGAGAAGGGAAAGACTCTCGAGCTCAAGCGCATTCAGGGCCTTTTCTTCACCGATAAAGCTTTTCCTTAGACCTGACATTATCATCTCAGTACAAAGAACACATAGAATATTCATGACAGTAAAATTAATTGCATACACAACAAGATCCTCGAACGACCGACCAGTCAGGGATAAAAAATAAGTATGCAGAAAAATAAAAAGACCAAGAATCACAGAATTCAAAATCATCATACCAATGGCATATGTGAATTTCAGCATTATGGCAGCAAGAAGAGGACACAAAAAAATAATGATTGGCCCAAAAAATTCAGTACCCGAAAAATAGAGAGAAACCATACCCTCTACATAAAGCAGGAAAAAGCCTGCAATAGTTGAAACAATGTAAGGTAATTTTTTAAAAAATAGAATTTCTGAAGACCAGATTAAAATACAAAAGGCCATAAAGATCTTGAACTCCTCTCCTTTGTCTGGAAATACAACAAGATGAAGCCCAAGCGCAGGTATCCCCAGGGAAAAAAGGATTAAGGCCATAACAACCAGAACCCTCATTCTGAATCTTTCTAACGGGTTTTCAATACATGAGGGAACCATAAAAATCGCTGAAAGAAAATTATTTTTCATATTATGAAAGTTTATTTGCATGCCATTATAATCAACCTGCCGGATTAAAAAGACAACATAAAATGAAGCACTAAAAAATAAAACAAAAAATCTTTTGTCGCTCAATAAAAACAAAAAAGATAAGAAGGAAAGAAAAAGAGGGGTGAAAGTATAAGTAGCAAAGCAAAAAACGTTACGGGTTCTAATGTTTTCCGTCAAAAAAAATAACGGAAAACATTAAATATAAATATCTAATTCATTCGTATTACTTTTACGCCTGGCTTTATCTTTTGTGCCATTATTTTTTTTACCCGGACCTGCTTGTTAAGCCTGATGTTGTAAAATGTTATTTCAACATCAAGATCATTTTCAGGAACAACGATTCTCACCCTGCTGAAGTAAGAACTGCCGCCCCTTTTGATGTGCTTTCCAAGATAGATCTCGGCTTCATCCTTTGTTTTTATGTTAATAAGCTTTATCTTTTCAGGCAATTTATCTTTAAAAAAAATTGATTCATAATATTCGGAATTCTTTAGAATAACGCCCCGTTGTCTTCCTCCAGTTGACTCAAAGACCCTGACAACACGGCTATTCTCTATCACAGGGAGCCTGCCTGAAATAAGATTATAAAGCAAACTATAATCTATCTCGAAATTAATATAATTTTTGATATTAATATTTTTTGAACTGTCATAAACAAGTCTTTTCTGTGGAGGATAATAAAATGCCAGATTTGAGCCGTCCTGAAAGACAGAAGCAATTGTTGTTTTGAAAATATAATCCTTAAAAACAGCATAGAGTGCCGACCTGTTTCTGTCGAACTGTGAAGATCCTGTAACCTTGTATTTTTTAGATCCCGATTTCCCAAGTACGTTGTACGATATAGAAAATGTTTCCGGAGAGTTGTCATTAATATTCCTGACCAAAGAAAGAATTTTTTCTGCCTTAAGGGAATCTACAGCATTCAGTTCAACAGCTGCCGTAGAATCAGTTTTAACAGTATTTTTTTTCATACACATAGAAAAAACACATAACACTGATACAGCGATTAATATTATTTTTTTATTAAACATAACCAGTCCTTGATTTGTTGTAACGAAATTAAATGTTTGCCCTGGCCTCTCCCAAAAAAAAGAAGACCGTATTTATCATAATTATTTGCAAAACTCAGAGTATTTTTTCAGTATTTATTTCATAACATTTTACAATAAAAATTCAATGCCCCCAGCAGCCGAAAGGGCAATATTTTCATATGTGAGAAATTTCTTTCAGGAATAACCACTGATTCTTATTTATCAATCGGAATGATCTTCAATCTTTTTTCTAATTGAATCTTTTTTTTCTATCAGAATAGATTTCTTCCAATATATCAAGGCACTTGATTTTTTGCCCAGCTTTATATATGTATCGCCAATATGGTCATACACTACTGAGTCTGGAGATTTTATTTCATTGAGTTTTTTTTCTGCATCCAGAAGATGCTTTATTGCCTGCTCGAACATCCCCTTTTTGTAATAAACCCATCCAAGAGAATCCAGGTATGCTCCGTTATCCGGTTCCTTTGAAAGAGCTTTCTGAATAAGCTTTAGCGATCTATCAATATTTATATTATTGTCCGCATAAAGGTAGCCAAGAAAATTACACGCCCTTGCACTTTCAGGATCATGAACCAAAGCCCGCTCAAGAGAATCCATAGCCTCTTTGAGCTTTGCCTGTTTTTCAAGAGTAATTGCAAGATAAAAATAATACTTCTCGCTCTTCTCCTCTTTTTCAATGGCTTTTTTTAAATTCCTTTCAGCGTCAGGATATTTTTTTTCCCAGATAGAATTGAGACCCTTAAAAAAATATGGTTTGGAATTTTCCGGCTCAGTTCTGGCTGCCAGATCGTAATATCTTACTGCTGCTGAATAATCTTTATTCAAAGCATGAAGATATCCGATATGAAGCAGCATATCGATCCCAGGATTCTTCTCAAAGACCTTTTTGTAATTGAGTATTGCAAGTGAATACTGTTGAAGCTCCTCATAAGACCGGCCCAGATAATAATAAACTTCATAGGAATTGCCATCATGCTCAAGAGCTTTCTTAAAGCTGCCAGCAGCGACAGAATAATTTTTACCTTTAAAAAGAACGATTCCCGCTGAAACATATTCATTCCAGGCTTTCTTCTTTTCCTTCTGTTTGGAGTAAATTTCTCCAAGAGCAAGACGCGCAGAGACAAGAGTTGGCCTGTTCTTTATTACAGCCTCCAGGATTTTCTTTGCATCTTCAATTTCTCCTGTCATGGTTTTAAGAAGTCCAAAACACAAAAGACCCTCTATACTTTTAGATCTCCTGCCCTTCTGAAGAAATTTAAGCGCTGATGGATTCTCTCTGATATATTTAACTCTTCCGGAAATACTGTTCATCATCAGGTTGCCTGGGATTACACCGAGATAGCGGTCAGCATATTCTTCAGCTGCATCGAGGTTCATATCCTGCATATTAAGCATTGCAAGCATATAAACAGAAGTTAAGTTTTCAGGATTTATTTCATTGATCGTCTCAAACCACCCGAGTGCTTTATCGTAATCACCCTTTCTGTATTCAATATAGCCCAGATACTGCCCTGCCCTTTCAAGATAATAATTTCCAGAAGTGGTCTGTTCAGCCAATTCAGTAACTTTGTTAAAATATTTTTCGGCAGTATCAGAATCTTTCATGTACCTGTAATAATGTTCAGCAAGAACATAATTGATATGAATGGCAGATGGAGTGATTGCTATATAGCTTTCAAGAATCTCAGCTGCCGCTTTGTAATTACGAAGCTTCATATATATTGAATAAATTCTCTGATATGGAGCAAGATTTTTTTTATCGATACTGACAGATTTCTTTGCATACTCGAGAGCTTTATCATAGTTGATAAGATTATAATAACAGTCAGAGAGATGATAATATACCCTTCCAAGACCAACGCCTGATTTTTCTGCCATATGAAAAAATTCCAAAGCCTTTGTATACATTTCAGCCCGAAGATCAGCAGCTCTGGTCGCCCTGGCTCTGTTTGCATAATAGACACCGTAACTGAAACTCATCCAGCCATTTTCAGCAATATCTTTATCAGAAAACAATAATACTTTTTGATCTTTGTCAGGAAGGATTTTCCTGTCGTGAAGTGTTGTACATGCTCCCAAAAACAAAAGCGGCAAAATTAAAATGATCATTTTTTTCATAAATATATCCATAATCCAGATTTACTGAACTAAATTATCCAAAAGACCTGTCAATGTCAAATCATATTAAAAATGAACACTTCAGACTTAAAAGCACTTATAAAAAACTATAACATTGCTGCATCATGATTTTGCTTGTAACAAAATGTTCAGCCCTGATTCATAAATTTTGAACGTTTCATCGTATATACTCAATTGTTTTAACGGTTTCACTCATCGTGCATCCGTTTGATTTTCTGCTAAGAGCATCAGATTCCGGCAGTGATCAGCAAACACACCTTAATTGCACTGTGGAGCTTAGGCTCCACGGTGATTCTGCTACATATCAGTTTTATATCCTGATACCATATCACGTCCGTTGTTTTTGGAATGATACAGTGCGCGGTCAGCCATTTCGATAAACTGCATAACGTTTTCAGCATTTGATTCAGGTATTGACACATACCCCCCTGAGACAGTAACACAAAGAACCTCTCCGTTTATTTCTATATAATTTTCCTTTACCTTTTTTCGTATCCTTTGAGCAAGAGACCGTGCATCTTCAGATGATGTTTCCGGAAGAATAATGGTAAACTCCTCACCGCCATATCTTGCAGGAATATCCTCGGCACGGCAGTTTTCCTGAATGATGGACGCCACTTCCCGAAGAATACTATCTCCGGCGAGATGCCCATAGTTATCATTGAAACGTTTAAAATGGTCAATGTCAAAAATCAGAAGTGAAAGTGAATGGCTGTATCTTTTTGCCCTGGACAATTCTTCCGCAAGCCTTTCCTTAAAATATTTATTGATAAAAAGCCTGGTCATCCCATCCCTTATCGCCATATCATACAAATCTGCATTCTTTATGGCAATTGCAGACTGCGTGGAGATATATTGAAGCATCAAAAGATCAAACTCAGAAAAGAAACCATCAACCTTATTCATCGCCTCAACAACACCGATTACCTCTCCGTCAACAGTAAGAGGAACCGCAATAAGAGAGCGGGTCATATTTTTGGATTTTTTATCTGCCCTGTCAGAAAACCGCGGATCATTCTGTACGTCCCTTATTAGAACAGGAATACCATTACTCCAGACGGTACCCGCAATCCCTTCCCCCCTTGAGAGAGAGGTTCCTTTGAGAATTCCATCATCATCCCTGCTGAGTATTGCAAATCTGAGTTTATCAATATCTCTGTCAACCAGCAGTATACTGCCAGACTCACACCCGAGGAGCCCCTCTACCTGCTGAAGTATTCTTTTCAGAACAACCTCTTTTTCAAGGGAATTGGCAATATAGGTATTTATCTCGATCAGAAGCTTCAGCCTGCTTATCTGATCCTCAGATTCCTGCAGCTTCTGTTTTAAGTTCATTTCCATATCAAATTTATTCTGCATGGCATCATCCTGAAATTAATCTTCACAAGATAACACAAAAAAAACAAAACGTCAAAATCAATTTATAAATATCTCAACTCAGGCCTTTTTTGATATTTAAAAACTAATAATTGCAACATCAGTACTTATCAACAGAGCTCTTTTTAGAGCGAATAAAAAGAAATTCTTATGAAGCAAGTCAGATTATTTCAACTTTTCCTGCCGGGAGCTCTATTATTCTATACCCGGACAGAGTAATCAGCAATTCATATCATTATCGTTTAACTTTCGAATATTCCATAAACAACTGTATATCAATTGCATCTCTTTTTCTGATTGACTCTTCTTTACTTCACTATTATTATAATTTAACTTAACAGAGTAACCCTTTACTTTATTCTGATTAAACAGGTGGATGAAAAGTCCATGCCTTGACTGATCAATTTTTTTCATACGCCTTTCGGAAAATAACAAATGACAGAAATACAAATTAATGAAAACCTTAAAGTTCTTGCTGTTGACGATGATCCTTTTATAAGAAAAATTATAGCCCAGATTCTGCCCAAAGACTGTGAACTTATGACAGCAGAAAATCAGTCCGAGTTTGATGAGCTACTGGGCACATATCATCCTCATATATTTCTTCTTGACCTTGAGCTGCCGGATGCAAGCGGACTTGACATTTGCCGCAAGCTGAGAGAGCAAAACGAATTTCAGGATGCAATTATTCTCATAGTTACAGGTTCGACTGACACCAAAACCATTGAGGCAAGCTATGATGCCGGAGCTGATGACTATATACGCAAACCTTTCATTGCATATGAGTTTCAGTCAAAAATTAAAAACTTCGAAAAAATAATAAGAACCAAAAGCCACCTCAACATGCTTTATAATAACGAACTGGAATACAGCAGAAAACTCTACAGTTTATCAAGCGTGGTACAGAAGAATCTCGAGGTCAGAGATATCGACTCAAGTTTCAGATCAGCAGAATTTCTGTATGAAATAATTGATGCTGTATACATTGAACTGATCAAAATTGATAATGAAAAATTCAAAACAATCTCGAGAAAAACAATTCTGGGAAACAACCATGCAAAGAAACCTGAATACAAAACCTTTGAAGAACTCAACAGAACAATAGACCTCTCCAAAGATCAGGAAAGCAACATCACCAAAGTCAAAATAAAAACCAAAAACAATATAGTCTATGCATACATCTGTTCGCTTCGCATGAACAATATGCTCTATGGTTACATCCTGATAGAAACCCACAATAGACTTTCCCCGGACGATACAGGGATAATTGAACTGTACATGAATTTTTTCACCCTCATGAATAACAGGTTTGCCATAGAAAAAATAATAGAAGATATGAATAAACTCTACCGTTCGGAATTGTCCAAGGTAAGAAAAATACAGGTCGCTACTCTCCCGAGTTTCGAATCAGTAAAGGGATATGATATCGCTGCCACATATCTTCCTGCCCAGGATATCTCAGGAGATTTCTTTGACGCATACCTCATTGACGAAAATATATATCAAATAATACTCTGTGACGTATCAGGACATGGCATCACTTCTTCATATATAGGAAACGAAATCAGAACCATTTTCAAAATTTCTTCAGAACCTGGCAATACCCCATCTCAGATTGCAAAAAAGGTAAATGACTCAATAAGTGCTGATCTGGAAGGCATGGCATATTACTGTACAGCTGTAATTTTTCAGATAAACCTTGAAAATGGAAAAATCAGCTACTGTAATTCCGGCCACCCTCCCATACTGCTGTACCGCTCGAAAGAAAAAAGGATTGAACAGCTGAATCCAACCGGACCGCTCATAGGACTTTTTTCAGATAACGATTATGATGATTCAACGGTAACCCTTGAACAGGAAGACTGTCTCTTGCTTTATACTGACGGACTGACCGAAGCCTACATGGATTCAAAACCAGGGATGTACGGAGAAGAAAGACTCATAAAAAATTTTCTGAACTCACAGGGGAGTACGTCCACAGACATCAATCACTCGATTGTAGGCTCGTTATATGAATTCGTAGAATACAACGACCAGAGCGATGATATCACAATCATCTGCATCAGGAAAAACAAATCATACGGAAACTGATCTATTTACGAAAAGCACTCAACCTGAAATCACTTATGATTGCAGATGTATATTCCCTTACTTTTAAAATTGCCCCGTAACCAGTAAGGCCGGAGAACTCGCCAATAACCCTTTTTTTCCTGGATTCTTCAATATAAATCGAATCCAGCCTGAGAGGCAGTTCCCACTGTTCATCCCTGGAATGAATCATTCCATCACACAAATCCATTATATCATGCAGAAGAAAGGCAGATTCTTTCAGATAGTTATTTTTATCCTTTTCGATTTCGAGTTCAGTGACACCATTCCTGGATAATAATAAAATATGATCTTCAATTCTTTTGGCAGGTCTGTTGCCGGCAGGAAGGCAGAGAAACTCAAGCCTTTCTTCAAAATCAAAGATAATCTTTTTGAGGGATGCCTCCGTGACAATGAGTCTGAAAACCGGGAAATAGGCAAAAGCAAGTTCAGAAAGAGCACCATAGAAACAGGAGATCTCGAACCCGGCAGACGGGTGAAACTCAACAGCAGGATATTTTTTGATTCTTGCCATGTTTTCTTCAAGAATTTTATCCACCCTGGCGGTGAAAGACTTTTCATTCTTTTTCTTTTCGTACCTTTCTCTGATTTTTTCAAAATTGGTTATCTCAGCCAAAACAAATCCCTGAAGATCCATCCTGTTTCTTCTGGCCATTGAGAGTCTTTCCTCAAAAGCATCCCTGTCAAACCATGTTGGATTGAATTTCTCTGAATAATCAGTGTATTTCCTGCGCAGTTTATCTATCAGCTTTTCAACTTCGTTCTTTGTGAGAGTCATCATTCCCCCTGAATTTATAAAACCTCACATCTGCATCAGCAAATGCTTTAGTTCAGTCCCTGAATACAAATTGAATACAAAAAAAATACAAGAAAAAAAATACAAAACTTTACCATTAAATAAACTGACCGGACGGTTTTTTAATTGACATTATAGTGTTACGGATTAAACTAAAATTTAAACAAAAGAAGGAAAACCCTTCATCAGGGAGGAAGTCATGAAAGTGTTAAAAAAATGGTCTTTATTAATTTTAGTATTATTATGTTTCGGCCTGACAACCTGTTCAGGCGACGGCAACAATACTGTAAATTCACCTGATCCGCAGGAGACGCTTGATTCCGATGCATCATTATCTGCTTTAGTGGTTTACAAGTCAAACCTCAGCCCTGCTTTTTCACCTGAAATAACAGATTACACTGCAAAAATTAACAAAAGCATCAACGAGTTCACTGTGGATGCAATAACTGCATCAGACAAAGCCTCTGTAGTTATAAACGGTCAGGAAATCGAGCACGGTTCTCTGTCAAACCGAATCAAAATGGATGGTGATTCCCGAAAAGTTGAAATAGTAATTACATCCGAAGACAAACAGTCAACAATGACATACAGAGTAACCGTGACAAAGGAATACGAACTCAGCAGCAACAATTCTCTTGCGTCACTTACAATAACCAACACCAGTCTCAGTGAGGATTTCTTTTCATCTTCAATTCTTTCCTATTCAACAACCGCTGAAGATACAGTTATAAGTTCTCTCATAACACCTGTCGCAGATGATCTCAGGGCAACTATATATGTAAAAATCAATAACACTGAAATAACTGCTGAAAACAGTTCATATACAATAAATTTAACCCAGGGCGACAATATAATCAGCATTCAGGTAGTTGCTGAGAACAAGGATACAAGAAACTACACAGTCAACATTTTCAAAATGAGCACTGAAGACAGTGCAAAACTTGCATCTCTCACTATTGAGGATGTCTCTTTAACCCCGATATTCTCACCTGATACTGAGACCTACTCAGCAACAGTACCGTGGTCAATCAGTGATATAAACGTAACACCGACATCTGCATACAATGATGCTGTTATAACCGTGGGAGAAGATACCATCGAATCCGGTACATCATTCCCTGTTTCCCTGCAAATCGGAAACAATTCATTCAGCATAACAGTTACAAATGGTGAAAAATCAACCACATATAATGTAAATATCACAAGAGAGCCGGCTTCATCAGATTCAACTCTGAGCAGCCTGGGCTTTTCACATGGGAAACTGAATCCTGCATTCACTCCTGCAGCAACAGAATACAGCCTTCCTGTTGCAGTACCGGATATTACATTTACTGCAGTTTCATCTCACAGCTATTCGCAGGTTGAATGTACACTGAATGGCACAACTGTAGCCCAGGGAACAACCACGCTCAGCCCTGAAATTGGCGAAAACACATTCCTGATCGCTGTAACAGCTGAAGACGGCAGCATAACAGAATATACAGTAACAATAAACAGGGAAGATAATACAAAACCCACGATAAACCTCCCTGAATCATATATGGTATACGGAGCCGGTAAAGATGAAGTCAATGGAAGGTATATTCACAATGGGGAGATCTATAAAGACAGGCCGGTTTATAACCAGTACAATGGCAGCTATCTGATTGCATTCAAAGACAGAGCCTGGCCTCTCAGCAATATATGGAGAATCAGCAACAAACTGAAGACACTGATTTATTACTATTTCATTTCCTCAGATGAGAACCTGCCTCCTGAAACAAACCCGGATACCGACTCTGAATGGAAAAAATATCTGCTGAACGCTTCCAATCCTGCACCAACAGTAAGGGCTTTGAGCCAGGATGATGCAATCTATGGTAATGCTCTTAAAGGCAGCACTCTGTATTCAAACTACATCTTCACTGATCCTGACAATGACATGGAAGGGCTCACTGAAATTCAGTGGTTCAGATGCGACAGCGAAGAAGATGAAGGAACAGAGATTGACAGCGCTACAGACTCATCTTACACAACAACAGCCAGTGATACAGGGAAATTCCTGAAAATAATGATAACGCCTGTTGATGAACACGGGTACAAGGGTGACCCGGTTAGATCAAAGGCATTCGGCCCTATTGTTGATGAATAGTTAAAACCTCCGGAAGAACCGGACAGAATACCTGCATGCAGGTATTCTGTCCGGAAAATTGCTCATACATGTTTTTCACATCAGCAAGATTCAGAATTAATTTCTCTCCTGTCTGAATTATCCTTGAAAAAAAACACCCTTTTGAAATGATTGTTAAACCTTTCTGCTGAAAGCTCGAGCATTTCAGCAGTAAATTCCAAAGAAAGGAGACTTAAATGAACAAGTACGAACTTACCGTAATTCTGCGCAACAATGAAGTTGATGCACTCAAGATTAAAACCAGAGAAATTATCACAAAGTATGGCGCCGTAATAACTGAAGATGCTCCATGGGGCAACAGAAGGCTTGCATACGAAATCGCCGGAGAAAAAGAAGGATACTACGACTTCATGCTGTTGGATGCTCCTCCTGAATCCATTGACAGTATCATCGGGGAATTCAGATTGAATATTGACATTCTCAGGCACATGTTTGTAAAACTCGAATCCGAAAAAACAGCGTAGGCCGGGGGATTATATGGCAAGTGATCTTAACAAAGTCATTCTCATAGGCAGACTTACCAGAGATCCTGAGCTCAACTACCTGCAATCAGGAACTGCGATAGCCAAATTCAGTGTGGCAAACAACAGAACATATTCTGTTTCAGGCGAAAAAAAGGAACAGGTTTCATTTTTCAACTGTATTGCATGGGGAAAGCTTGGGGAACTCATAACCGAGTATTGCAAGAAAGGCCACAGAATCGGGCTTGAAGGAAGACTTCAGCAAAGATCATGGGATGATCCGGAAGGGAATAAACGTTCGACCATAGAAATTGTTGTCGATAATTTTCAGTTCCTGACTCCCAAAAGCGGTGGAGCCTCAAATTCAGATGCAGGATATTCAGGTCCTGAACCATCACATGATTTTCCGGAACCATCACAGGTTGACAACAGTCCGTTTTCAGATGATGATATACCATTTTAATTTAAAGAATACAGGAGTAAAAAATGTCAGAAGAAATCAAAAACAATGAAGAAAATATAGAAGCAGCAGAAGCGCCTAAAACTGAAGAACCTAGAACAGAACAGGCTCCACAGGCAGAAGCTGCAAAACCTGAGGAAGCTGCAAAACCGGCAGAAACAACCAGACCGGCAGAAGGATCAGCTCCAAGGCAAAGACCTGAAGGCAGAAGAGATGACAGAAAGCCTTACCAGAGACAGGAAAGGTCACCAAGATTCAGAAAAAAAGTATGCCGTTTCTGTTATGATAAAGACCTGAAGATAGATTACAAAAACCCGGACATTCTTCACAAATTTATCACTGACAGAGGAAAAATTCTTCCAAGAAGAGTCACAGGCACATGTGCTAAACATCAGCGTGAACTTGCTGTTGCAATAAAAAAAGCCAGAATTATTGCATTATTGCCATTTGTTGAGAAGTAACAGATAACAATGTTTCTGTCAGCAGTGATAGTACTGATCCTGGTTACAGGTTCAGCCTATTTATTCTATAAATGGGGATGGAAGGCTTTTGCTCTCATTATCCCCCTGATAGTATATTGTGTTCTCAACTATGATAATCCGGACAAACTGGTTGAAATCATGAACCTGGTTCCCCCTCTTGTGATTGGCGGAACCGGTGGTTTTATATTCAGAAGAGGAAAATCCTTTGAATTCTTCACCATTGTTTCAACTATTGTTCTGGCCATTGTATTTTCCGGCAATTTCTATTACATGAAAGCAATGAAGGGCCAGGATTTACTGGAATCTTCAAAAAAAGAAGTTGTCAAACTGCTCGACAGCTATAAAGTACCCGAAGAGCAAAAAAAACAGTTCAGGGCGGATATCGAAAGATGGGCACCGCTGGCAGGATCAATAATTCCTTTCAGCTCTGTTCTTTATGCCCTGCTTTTTTCAGGCCTTGGTTATGTGTTCATAAGAATTTTTTTTACCAGGATGCTAAAAAAGGATCCTGTTCCGGGCCTTGAATATTTTCAATTGAATGACTATTTTATATTTCTGCTAATAGCAGGCTGGGTTTCGTTTATGCTGGTTGATCAGAAACAGTACCCTGTACTTTTTGTAATCAGTCTCAATACAGCGCTCATTGCTTCTCTTGCTTATATGGTACAGGCTGTTGCAATCATCAAATATCAGCTAATTAAAAAGGGGCTGCCGGTTGCAATACTGCCGGTGGTTATCGCGCTCACCCTCCTCATGGGAATTGAGCTTTCGCTTTTCATAGCAATCCTTTTGCTTGGAGTCGGAGCCTTTGACCTTTGGGCGGATTTCAGAAAGCTTAAAAAAGTCTGACTGCAGAAATTTACTTATCTCATTACAAAAAAATGAGATGAATATGAACGAGATAATACACACTACAGGAGTTAAAATATGAAAGTAATACTTCAGAAAGATGTTCCGAGTCTTGGTGATGCTGGTGATATAAAAGAAGTTGCAGATGGATACGCAAGGAATTACCTCATCCCCAAAAAACTTGTTATTCTTGCAAATGAATCAAGCAAGAAGGCAATAGACCATCAGCAAAAACTTATTAAATTCAAAAAAGAAAAACGTAAGAAACAGAGCGAGAAAGTAGCAGAAGCTATTTCAGGTCTTGAAATCTCCATTCCCGTACAGGTCGGAGAAGAAGGAAAGCTTTTTGGCTCCATAACTTCAATGGATATTGCAAAAGAGCTCAAAGAAAAAGGCTATGAGATTGACAAAAGAAAAATACAGCTTGAGAATCCCATCAGGCAGATTGGCGAATATGATATTTCCATAAAGCTTGATGAAGGCACAACCGCAACTGTAAAAATCAAAATAGACAAGGAATAACGATGGCACTGGACAGGCTACCACCGCAGGACATTGACACAGAAAATGCCTGTCTGGCATCAGTTCTTCTTAGCCGTGATGCACTGTACAAGGTAACAGAAATCCTTCAGGTTGAGGATTTCTACCTTGACAGACACAGGCACATCTACAACGCAATTCTCGAACTCGAAAAAAAAAGCCTGCCAATTGATCTGACAACCGTAAAACAACGTCTGGTTGATCACAAGCTACTTGATAAAATAGGCGGAGATTCAGCCCTGGTTGAGCTCTATCAGTCCGTTTCCACATCTTCGAATGCCGAGTTCTATGCAAGAAGAATTAAAGAACTGAGTCTCAGGAGAAAGCTCATTGATGTTACATCAGATTCTCTTGAGAAATGCTATGATCAGTCAAGAGATACTGAAGAAGTACTCGATGAAATTGAAAATGATATATTCAGGGTAACAGAAAAAAGAATCGCCTCTGATTATAAGAGTATCAATGCTGTAATGCTCGAAACCCTTAAGGATATTGGCAACTGGTACGAAACAAAAAAAATAGTCACAGGTATAGCATCAGGATTCACAGGCCTTGACGAAATGCTTACAGGCTTTCACGGTTCTGAGCTGATAATCATTGCAGCAAGACCCGGTATGGGAAAAACAGCTTTTGCCCTGAACATGATGAACAACATTGCCCTTAATGAAGAAAAAGCAGTACTGTTCTTCTCACTGGAGATGCCTGCAACACAGCTGGGCATGAGAATGATATGCATTGAGGCAATGGTAGACTCGCAGAAAGTAAGAACCGGGCATATTTCACAGGATGAAATGAAGGACATATTTATGGCATCCGAAAAACTCGGGAAGGCCCCCATATACCTGGACGACACCCCTTCAATAAATATTATGGAGATAAGGGCAAAGGCAAGAAGACTACAGCAGAAACAGCCTTTGGGAATGGTAATTATAGACTACCTTCAGCTCATCAGCAGCCTCTCAAGGGTAGAAAGGCATCAGCAGATAGCCGAAATATCCCGTTTTCTGAAGCAGCTGGCAAGGGAACTGGAGATACCTGTAATTGCACTGTCTCAGCTTTCCCGTGCTGTTGAATCAAGAACAGACCAGGTTCCTACCCTTTCCGACCTCAGGGAATCCGGTGCAATTGAGCAGGATGCGGACGTTGTTATGTTCATCTACAGGGAAGAAAAAGTAAAAAAAGAGTCGGAACGCAAGGGAGAAGCAGATATAATCGTTGCCAAGCAGAGGAGTGGACCTGTTGGCACAGTAACCCTTAAATTCTGGGATAAACATACAAAATTCGGAAACCTTGAGAGAGTTCACTCTTACGAGGAGACAAGCCCTGTACATGAGCTCTGAGAGAACTGGCAATATTATAATTTCATTTCTCGAATCAATTGGCGGCCATTTTATTTTTTTCAAAGATACTTTGAAATGGATTTTCAGACCGCCATTTGACTCAAAAAACATCGTATTCCAGATGCTGGAGATAGGATATAAATCTCTTCCTGTAACCGGCATCACTCTCTTTTTCACCGGTATGGTAATGGCATACCAGCTGGGCAGAGCAATGGATACCCTGATGTCAGGATCATCCATTTTTATCGGCAGCGCAGTAACCATCGCTCTTTTCAGGGAACTCTGCCCTGTTCTTACCGGTCTTCTGCTCGCAGGCCGGGTTGGATCTTCCATTGCAGCAGAAATCGGAACAATGAAAGTCACAGAACAGATCGATGCTCTTCGTACACTTCATGCTGACCCTGTTCAGTATTTATCTGTTCCCCGTTTCGTGGCCAGCCTTATAATGACCCCAATCCTCACAGTATTCACAGATCTTGTAGGAGTTCTGGGAGGAGCAATGATTGCATTCTTCTCTCTTGGAATTACAATCGATAAATATATCTCAAACATTCTTCAGTACGTCAGGTTTACAGACCTGATGTCAGGACTTATCAAATCGCTTGTTTTTGGAATCGGGATTGCAATAATTTCATGCTACCAGGGTTTCAATACTGAAGGTGGTGCTGAAGGAGTGGGAAGATCAACCATACAGGCTGTTGTTAAATCCTCCATGTTCATACTCATATCAGACTACTTTCTTACATATCTGCTCAACATGGTAAACCTGTGAAGTGACATAGCAACCCAAAAAATATCCTTCAGCCTAAAGTCAGCTAAACACTGCGTTACAGGTGTATTTTATCAGAAGACAGAACAGTAAATCCCAAAAAATACTTGAATCAAATAAATATCAGAATAAAAAGCAGCAGAACCAAGAAACAAAAATTGAGGAATAATCCGTAATGGAAAAAGACAAACAACGATTTCTGAAAAACCTGGGAAAGAAGGGAATCTCAAAAAAAATAATTAAACACTTCGATTCAATAAACAGGGAAGACTTCTTTGATCCTCACTTCAGGCAACAGATCTACTCAGACAAATTAATCCCTGTTGGTTCAGGCGAGAAAAGCGATGATCCGTATATTCTTGCAAAAATGTTAGAACTCCTGAATCCGCACAAATCATGGAGAATACTTGAGGTTGGAACCGGTTCAGGTTATTCAACTGCCCTTCTCTCTCAAATGGCAAAAGAGGTTGTGACAATTGAATACCACGAGAAAATAGCGAAATCAACAAAAGAAAAACTCATAAATCTCGGATTCTTTAATATCCGGTTTTTTGCAGGGGATGCAACAGAGGTAAGTGAAAAGCTTGGAAATTTTGATGCTGTAATCGTGTTTGCCGCATGCCTTCAAAGGCCTTTTGGACTTCTCACTCCGCTTAAGAGTAATGGAGTCGCGGTTTTTCCAATGGGGCCTGCTTTTCAGCAGCAGATATCTCTATATAAAAATATTACACACCTCAACATGGATGATTCTCTCAGGCATATTACCTTTCATGACATGTGCACCTTTCCGTCAATACGGGGCAAATACGGATGGATAGATCAACCGGATATAATTGAAGAGGCAGAAATGCAGGATGAAGAAGGCAAAACAGATCAGTAGTCAGACTTTCTCTTTTGCTCAGGATCTTCATTGTCCTTATAGCAATGTCGGCATCCGTGAATGAGAATCTTCTGAGAGTCCCCGTTTTGAATCTTTGAAGCGTAAAGCGCCTCGTACTTTTCAAGAGGAGACCCGCACACAGGACACATCCTCTCGCCCGGAGCCCTTGTCGGCAGATTTTTATACATTACATCCGATGGTTTAAGCTCAGTCTTTTTCTGCACAGGCCGGTCAGATGTAAGTTTTTTCTTCCCTTTCTCATAAATTGAAAGCAGATAAATAAAAACAGCGAGTCCTAAAAGTAATCCAATAAAATAAAGGAAAGTAGTCATTAATCAGCCCTGTTTTTTAAGTCTTGTTATAAAATTTATCATAACAGTTTCTTTAGAGGGAGGATTATGAGAATAATCACTGAGAATATCAATTACCTCAAAGCCCTCTTTATCGAGTAGTTTCTTTATCTCTTTTATGGAATAAAGTCTCTGAACATGATGCTCAGCAGATGTGGTTCCGTCATCACGCATGAATCTGAGAATTGAATGAACAAGTTTATTCTTTTTATCAAGAGAATTTGTCCATTCGACACCGGTTCCCCTGATATTGTAAGTCAGATTTTTGCCCTCGAAAAATTGCTTAATATTATATTCAGTTGTTATATCAAACATGAATATACTCTTTTCATGCATTGCCTCCCTCACGCACGAAAATGCACTTTGAATTTCTTCATACTCTAGAAGATAATTCAGGGTATCGTGAACACAGAATATAAAATCGACTTTTTTTGCAAGCCTGAAGTTTTTGAGATCAGAACATATAAGCCTGAAATTTTTGAAAGCCCTTGCCTTAGCAACACGAAGCATGTCAACAGACAGATCGATTCCATATATCTCGAAATCATCAGCAGAAAACTTGGCGCCAAATTTACCGGTTCCGCATCCGAGTTCAAGAACAGTACGCGGATTGTCAATATGCTCGATCATTAAACCGCTTATATACAAATACCATGACTGATAATCCACATGGGAAAGTATTGTATCATAGGCTGTGGCAAGGTCTGAATATGGTTCTTTTATCATTTCAACAAAACACAGCATAACCGGTTCTCTGTCAACTATTCTTCCCGGAAGATCAAACATCTCCCGGGAAAATGTATTGACACTTGAAAAAGCTGATCTGTAAATTGTCCTGCACAGCAAATTTCTGCAAAAGAACATGGATTCACTTAAAACAGAATCCACTGTATAATATACATTCACAAAAGGAAAAACAAGGTAAACACTATGGAACTTCCATCTGCATATGACCCGGAACAGGTAGAAAAAAAATGGTATAATACATGGGAAAAAGAAGGCTCTTTCAGGGCGGATGAAAAAGACGGCAAAGAACCCTATTCAATCGTAATACCTCCTCCCAATGTAACAGGAAACCTGCACATGGGCCATGCTCTCAACAACACTCTCCAGGACATACTCACCCGCTGGCAGAGGATGAAGGGCAAATCCACACTCTGGATGCCAGGAATGGACCATGCAGGAATCGCAACACAGAACGTTGTCGAGAGACTCCTTCAGCAGGAAGACAAGACAAGATATGACCTTGGACGGGAAAAATTCGAAGAAAGGGTCTGGAAGTGGAAGGAAGAATCAGGCGGACAGATAAGAGGCCAGCTAAAGAGACTCGGATGTTCACTCGACTGGGACAGGGAAAGATTCACCCTTGACGAGGGTCTGTCAAAGGCTGTACACAGGGTATTTGCAACACTCTATAAAGAAGGACTCATCTACCAGGGATACAGAATAATCAACTGGTGTCCAAGATGCGAAACTGCCCTCTCTGACATTGAAACAGAATACCAGGATCTCGAAGGCAAACTCTGGCATATCAAATATCCTGTTGCAGGAAGCGATGAGTACATAGTAGTTGCAACAACAAGACCGGAGACCATGCTGGGGGATTCAGGAGTCGCAGTGAATCCTGATGATGAAAGATATACCCACCTTATAAATAAAAAGGTTGTGCTCCCACTCATGAACAGGGAGATCCCGGTTGTACCTGACTCATACGTTGACATGGAATTCGGAACCGGCCTTGTAAAGGTTACACCTGCACATGACCCGAATGACTTTGAGATGGGCAGAAGACATGATCTTGAAGAGATCATAGTCATGGATAAGAACGGACGTATAAACGAAAACGGCGGCCAGTACCAGGGAATGGACCGCTATGAGGCGCGCAAAAAAATCGTTGAAGACCTTGAAAAACTCGGCCTTCTTGAAAAAATAGAAAAACACGATCACTCAGTAGGCCATTGCTACAGGTGCCAGACAGTGATTGAGCCCTACCTCTCAAAGCAGTGGTTTGTAAAGATTCAGCCCCTTGCAGATGAGGCAATAAAAGTTGTTGAAGAAGGCAAAATCAGGTTCGTACCTGAGAACTGGTCAAAGACCTATTTTGAATGGATGTACAATATCCGCGACTGGTGCATATCACGTCAGCTCTGGTGGGGACACAGGATTCC